>JACZKN010000346.1 GCA_014859985.1 Candidatus Krumholzibacteriia bacterium
CCAGGACGACCCGGCCCGCGCCCCAGGTGCGCCGCACGCCGGCCGTGGTGCCGGTGCCGTAGACGAGGCAGGCGGTGCCGCCGCCGACGGTGGCGAGCACGTCGGGCGCGCTGTTGTTGCCGGCGCTGTCCCCTCCGTTGAGCACGAGGGCCAGCCCGTCGCCCAGCTCGTCGCCGGGCACCCCGGCCACGGCGGTCGAGTTGGCGCTGATCGTAATCCAGTCGGCGCCCGCCAGGTCGTTCAGCCAGGCCCGGGACGCGGGGGTGTAGACCGGCGAGGCCGGCGAGCCGAGGCTGAAGGCCAGGTTCGCGCCGCCCAGCCAGAGGTGGCCGCCCTGCTGCACGTAGTCCGCGAGGGCTGCGCGACCGCCGGTGTCGATGCCGGCGACCGACGCGCCGGCGGCCCAGACCACGGTCGGGTACGCCGAAAGCACCGCCAGGTCCGGGGCGCCCACGGACTTGGCCGCCCAGGCGACGGCCGTCTTGCCCAGCGCGCCCAAAGCGGCCGCGGTCCGCGGCACCGGATCGCCCAGAGCGTCGGCGTCCACGATCAGGACGTCCAGGCCGGGCGTGACCACCGTGAAGGACCGCGTCGCGCTGAGGCCCGGGTCGTCGAGGCTGGTGACGGTGATGCCCACCAGCGCGCGGCCCAGGTCCGTCACCGGCGTGATGTTCGCGCCGACGTCGTTGGTGTCGCCCGGCGCCAGGGTGAAATCGAACTCGCGGATGAAGGGCGCGTAGCAGAGGGTGCCCTCGCACATGGAGGTGACCCAGGCCGGCGGCGCGTCCACCGTCATGGTGACCCGGTAGCTGCCGGCCGTGTCGCCGGTGTTGATCAGGTTGGTGTGGAAGATCTTCAGCTGGAGCAGGCCGGCGACGTCGCCCTGGTCGGGGGTTTCCCAGGCCAGGCCGGGTTGGGCGAGGACGGCGCCCGGGGCAGCGGCCAGGGCGCAGGCGAGGGCGAGGGTGGCGGCGACGGGTCTCATGGGCGCGATCCTTCCGTTCCGGCGGCGGCTACCGGCGGCACGAGGCTGGAGCCGGCCTGCAGCACCGCGCCGGTGGCCGGATCCTGGATGAAGGCGACCGCGACCAACCGGGCGGGATCCCGGTCGCCGCGCGCGAGGGTCAGGGCATGGGTCACGGGAACGCCCGCGCTCAGGGCGCCGAGCACGGGCGGCGTGTCCACGCGGTCGCGGAACACGTGGTGGAATTCGGTCTGCCCGTTGCTGCCCGGCGCGGGCAGCACCGAGACCTCGTCCTCGTAGAGGGCGACGTACAGCAGATGGCCCGTCAGGTCGAGGTCCCGCCGGGGCAGCAGCGTCACCGTGACCGGCACCTGGGCCTGCTCGGGGTCGGCGGCCACGTCCACCAGCACGCCCGGGTCCGCCTGCAGGCCCGCGTCCACGGCCGCGCGCAGCAGCGCGGGATCGACGGCGTCGGCCAGCTTGACCCCGTCGGCGAACAGGGCCGGCGCCGCGAGCACCCGGTAGAAGGTGTAGCGGTCGGCGTTCTCGGCGGGGTTGGCCAGGTAGAAGGGGTCCAGGAAGCCGGGCCAGCTGACGCTGAACTCCACAAAGAGCACGCGGTCGGGGCCGTACCCCGGCTGGGCGACCAGCGCCAGCAGGTTGCCGGTCATCTGGGGGCAGGGACCGCAGTCCACGTTGGCGAAGCCCTCCAGCAGCACCGTGCGCCGCGGCCGCAGGACGAACGTGCCCTCCGGCAGCTCGGTGATCTGCCCCGTGGTGACGGTGGCGGCATAGGACGCCGGGAAGGCCAGGTACCCGTCCAGGACGAGGGCGATCTGCACCGGACCGGCGCCCAGGCCCGGCACCACCGCGGGGGTGACCAGCCCGCTGTCGGCGCCGTCGACCAGGATGCGGGCCCCCGGCGGCGTGGAGGTCACGCGCAGGCCCGTCTGGGACAGGGTGAAGTCGGCGGTGCGCCGGTCCAGGGGCTGGAGCTCGACGGTGCGGCTGGCCGGGGCGGCGGCCCAGCCGGCCAGTTCCACGCGGACGTCGTAGACGGCGGCGTCGAGCTCGAGGAAGGTGTGGGGGGTGACCAGGCCCGTGTCCCGGCCGTCCAGCAGGATCGCTGCGCCCGGGGGCGCGGAGGTGACCGTCAGCGAGGCCGGGGCGAAGCTGGGGGCCTCGCGGCCGCAGCCGACGGCCCCGCACGCCGCCAGGACCGCCGCAGCGGCCGCCAGGCGCGCCCAGAAGGTGCGCCGGCGGGATCTGGTGCTGGCCTGGCGACGGTTCAACGGTGCCTTCCTGTCGCGGCGACGGGGCGGCCGCGGGCCACCCCGTCCTCCGGATCGCTTGCCGCTCCCCGGATCAATTATAGGAACGCCGCACGGGGCCCGTCAACGGGGGTGGCGCAGAGGCGCCTCCCGGCCGCGGCCGGGAGGCGCCGGTTGCCGACCGCGGCGGCGGTCCGCTACTCGTCGATGCTCCCGCCCCCGCCGGTGTTGATCCCGCGGAAGATCCGGACGGCGCCCAGCAGGTCGGTGTTGGCCTTGTCGGCGTCCGCCTGCACCAGCAGCGTCTCGCCCCAGGCGATCAGCACGCCCTGCAGCGCGGGGTCGACGCCGGCCAGGCCGCGGCCGCTGACGTGGTTGAACTCGCTGACCAGCAGCTCGCGGTAGAGCTTCTGGGCCGGGTTCAGCGGGTAGGCCCGCAGCTTGTGGTACGCGTCCTGCAGTTCGTTGCCCGGTGTGAACGTGTAGGGGTCGGGCAGGTAGAACGCCTCGATGGCTGCGATGAACCCGAGCATCCGCTCGGGAGTGTAATAGCCTTCCAGCTGCGAGCGCGGCTTGCCGTCCTCACCGCCGGAGATCCGCCACGCCGCATACGCCTGGCGGCGCCACCAGTCGAGGTTCTCGCCGTCGGCGAGGATGACGCCCTCCTCGAGGTCGGCGATGATCTGCTCCGCATTCGGCGTGAACCCGAAGTCGATGCCGGTCGTGTCCGGTCCGAGGATCACCGGGACCTCGAGGGGCGTCGTCGGGTTGAACAGCTCCGCGAGGGAGGCGTTGAAGGCGCCGTCGGTCCCCGGGCCGATGCGCACCGTGTACTCGCCGGCGGCCAGGCTGGCGCTCCAGCGGCCCTGATGATCGGTGCGGACCGTCTCGACCAGGCCGGCGGCGGTCGCGATCTCGAGGTCGACGTCGGGGATGCCGCCCTCCTGCGGGCCCTGCAGGCCGTCGAAGTCGGCATCGGTGAACACGGTGCCGGCCAGGGCGAACCGGGGAACCTGGGTCCCGGCGCAGGGGCCGGGGATCTCGCCCAGGGTGGTCCCGTCGACGGACCTGAGCACCGTGCGGACCTGGCCCTCGGCGACCTCGCCCGCGAAGGTCAGGGCGTACGGCCGGCCGACCCCGTCCTGGGGGTCGGCGCCCAGCAGCCACTTGGCGCCGTACACGTCGTGCTCCGGGACCGTGACGAAGATGGCGTGCTCGGCCGGCTCCCAGGCGACCGGCTCCGGGGCGCAGGCGGGCAGCTCGACCAGGAACCACCCCAGGCCCGGCTCCAGGTCGGCGCCGCTGACGTTCCAGCGGAAGGTCGTCGTCTGCCCGTCGTAGGTCCGGCCCGCGTAGGTCACCAGGAAGTCGCCGACCAGGACGGGGCCGTCGTGCGCATCCTTGCCGGAGGTGCCGGCGCCCGGCAGCGGCTCGGTCGGCAGGCTGTGGCCGGAGCACCCGGCCAAGGCGAGCAGGCAGGCGATGCCCGCCGCGATCGGAATGAATCGCCGTAGACGCATGGTTCGACTCTCCTCGAAAGGGACAACACAGGTAAACCGGGCAGGAATGCCGGTTAGTCCGGTCCGGGAGCGTCCCGGCGGCCCCGGCCGCCGGTCGGGTTCCCCATCCCCCATAGGGCTCCCCGTTGCCAGACGATCAATGCCCACTATTCTACACGGATTTGTGAAAATGGGCAAGATGATCGATCAAATCCTTAATCGGCGGCAGCTTCGGCAGGGGGGCGGATGGCATCGGCCCGGGCCCTGGTCGCGGCGGCCTCGGCGGCCTGCCCGGCGTGGTCCAGGGCCACGGCGTAGGCGTCGAGGATGGCCGCCAGCTCCGGGTGATCCGGCCCGTTGGCCGCCGTGAAGGTGGCGACGGACTGCGCGAACCAGTCCAGGGCGGCGGCCGTGTCGCCCCGGGCGTCGGCCAGGGCGCCCAGGTCGCGCAGGCTCCAGGCCACGTCCGGGTGCTCGGCGCCCAGCACCCGGCGGCGGATGTCCAGGGCGCGGTGCAGCAGGGTGTCCGCCTCGGCGTAGCGGTCCTGCTGCCGGGCCAGGTTGCCCAGGTTGTTCAGGGTCTGGGCCACGTCCGGATGGTCGGTGCCGAGGGCCGCCTCGCGGATGACCAGGGCGCGGCGGTAGTGCTGTTCGGCTTCGGCGTACCGCTGCTGGTCGTAGCAGACCAGGGCCAGGTTGTTCAGGGCGTGGCCCAGGCGCGGGTGTTCGGGCCCCAGCACCTTCTCGTAGATGGGCAGGGCCCGGCGGTAGAGGGGTTCGGCCTCGTCGTAGCGCCTGAGCTGGTGGTAGAGCAGGGCCAGGTTGTTCAGGCCCTTGGCCACGTCCGCGTGGTTCTCGCCGTAGGCCCGCTCCCACACGTCCAGGGCCCGCAGGAAGCGCGCCTCGGCCTCGGCGTAGTCGCCGCGGTTCCAGGCCAAAGCGGCCAGGCTGTTGTCGCTGACCGCCACCAGGGGGTCGTCCGGGCCCAGGGCCGCGACCCGCAGGTCGCGGGCGCGTTCGTACAGGGGCAGGGCCTCGTCGTAGCGGCCCTGGCGGCGGTAGACGCCCGCCAGTTCGTTCAGGCTGACCGCGAGGGTGAGCTGGTCCGGGGCCTGGCGCCCTGCCATGCCGTCCAGGGACTCCAGGGCCAGGGCCGCCGCCTCGTCGTAGCGGGCGAGCACCCGGTAGAGGTCCGCCAGCTCGGCCAGGCTCACCGACAGGTCCGGGCTCGGGCCCTCGGCCCGGCGCAGGCTGACCGCCTCCTCCAGGTAGGGGCTGGCCGCCTCGTACAGGCCCAGGTTGCGGTAGACCTTGCCGATGGTGGTCATCAGGCGGGCCCGCACGTGGGGCTGGCCCGACAGTTCGGCCTCGATGCGCCCGGCGCCCTGGTCGAGGATCTCCCGGGCGGTGATGGTCTCGCCCCGGGCGTGCTCCGGGTCCGAGACCTCGAACAGGTCCACCAGGAAGTCGGTGACCCTGGTGGCGGTGGCGGCCTCCTCCTGGGCCACCTGCTCGGCCTTCACGGCGCGGATCATGCCGACGGTGGTGCCGACGGCCCCGAGCACCAGGGCCACCGCCACCAGGGCGCCCGCGGCCACGCCGGTGCGGTGCCGCCGCACGAACTTGCCGACGCGGTAGGAGGCGGTCGGCGGACCGGCGCTCACGGGTTCGTGCTTGAGGTAGCGCTTCACGTCCTGGGCCAGGCCGTAGGCGGTGGTGTAGCGCCGCTGCCGGTCCTTCTCCAGGGCCTTCATGGTGATCCAGTCCAGGTCGCCGCGCAGGCGGCGGCGCAGGACCGTGGGCTCGACGGCGCGGGCGTGGGCGATCTCGTCGCGGCGGCCGGCCAGGGTGGTGTAGCGGTCGCTGGGCCGGGGCGGGTCGTCCTCGCGGATGATCCGCATGGCCTCCTTGAAGCCGGCCTTCTCCAGCTGTTCCCGCGGGAAGGGGCGCTCGCCCGCCAGCAGCTCGTAGAGGATGACCCCCAGGGCGTAGACGTCGGTGCGGGTGTCCACGTCGGAGGAGTCGAGGTCCGCCTGCTCGGGGCTCATGTAGGCGGGGGTGCCGACCACCTGGCCCATGCCCGTGCGCAGGGTGTTCTCGGTCAGGTCCCGGTCCATGGCCTTGGCCACGCCGAAGTCGATGATCTTGGGCACGGGATTGCCGTCGAACTCGGTGATCAGCACGTTGCCGGGCTTCAGGTCCCGGTGGATGATGGCCTTCTGGTGGGCGTGCTGCACCCCCTCGCAGATGAGGGTGAACAGCTCCAGGCGCCGGCGCAGGTCCAGGCGGTGCTGATCGCAGTATTCGGTCAGGGGGATGCCGTCCACGAACTCCATCACGAAGTAGGGGCGGCCCCGGGGCGTGGCCCCGGCGTCGAAGACCTTGGCGATGCAGGGGTGGTCCATCACCGCCAGGGCCTGGCGCTCGGATTCGAAGCGCGAGACGAACTCGGCCGTGTCCATGCCCCGCTTGACCACCTTCAGGGCCACGGTGCGACGGATGGGCTCGGTCTGCTCGGCCTGGTAGACCTGGCCCATGCCGCCCTCGCCGATCATGCGCACCAGGCGGTAGGGGCCGATGGTGTTGCCGCCTTCGATGTCGGCGTCGACCAGGCCCTGGGCGGGAGCGCCGCCGGTAGCGACGGTGGCGTCCGGGTCCGGGCCGGGGTCCGCACGTGCGGCGGGGCCCGCCACGGTGCGGTCCGGATCGTCGTCGTCGGGCTGGCCGATGGTCCTGGTCTGGTCGGTCACGGGGCGGTTCCTGCCCGGTTGCGGGTGCGCCGCGCCCCGGGGCGGGCGCGCGGCGAACGGGATCACCGAGCGCCAGGATAGGCGATTTCCCCGGCTCCGTCGAGGGCGGGCCGGGGGCGCGGGGCTAGCCGACCGTGTACCCGTCCGCGTCGATCACCCGCGCGGCGATGGCGTCGTGCAGCGCCGCGCGGTCGACCGGGTCGTGCTTGGTCAGGCGCCGCAGCCCGGCCAGGGTGGTGCGCAGCTCGTCTCCCTCCATGGCCGCAGCCAGGATGTTGCGGGCCTTGACCGCCACCCGGTCCATGGCGTCGTGCACGTACAGGGTCAGCATGTCGGCCATGGGCCGGGCCGCGTCCTCTCCCTTGGCCTCGGCCCGCTTGAGGGTGCGCAGCAGCGCGCTCTCGCAGGCGTAGGCCTCCATGCCGATGTCCGCGGCGTCGGCCAGCACGCCCTGCTGGTCCTTGACCGCCGCGCCGAACTTCTGGGCCGCCAGGCCGGTGACCGCGAGCATGGTCTTCTTCATGTTCGCGACCAGCTTCGTTTCCTCGTCCAGCCAGCCGGGCTCGCCCGGGTCGGTGAACGCGGGTAGTCCCGTCAGCTCGCCGGCCACGGTCTGGGCCGCCTGCAGGAAGGGCAACTCGCCCTTCATGGCCTTCTTGAGGATCATGCCAGGCACCAGCATGCGGTTGATCTCGTTGGTGCCCTCGAAGATGCGGTTGATGCGCTCGTCCCGGTACAGGCGCTCCAGCGGGTACTCCTGGCAGTAGCCGTAACCGCCCAGCATCTGCAGGCATTCCTCGGCGGCCAGGGCGCAGGCCTCGGTGGCGAAGACCTTGATCATGGAGCACTCGATGCTGAACTCCTCCACCTGCTGGATGCTCCGGCGGTCGTAGTCGGGCGCGCCCTTGTCCAGGGTCGCGATGGCGGCGTCCAGCAGGCCGGCGGTGCGGTAGACCATGGACTCGGCGGCGAAGACCACCGCGGCCACGTCGGCGATCTTGCGGCGGATCAGCCCGAAGTCGCAGATGCGCGTGTCGAACTGCTTGCGCTGCTTGGTGTAGGGGACCGCGGCCTGCAGGGCCAGCTTGGCGCCGCCCACGGTGCTGGCGCCCAGCTTGAAGCGGCCCACGTTCAGGATGTTGAAGGCGATGTGGTGGCCCTTGCCGATCTCGCCCAGCACGTTGCCGACGGGCACCTTCACGTCCTCGAGGATGATGGCGCAGGTGGAGGAGCCCTTGATGCCCATCTTCTTCTCTTCGGCGCCGATGGTCACGCCCGGGGACTTCAGGTCCACGATGAAGCCGGTGAAGTGCTCGCCGTCCACCTTGGCGAACAGCACCACGATCTCGGCGTAGCCGGCGTTGGTGATGTACTGCTTGGTGCCGTTGAGCACGTAGTGGGTGCCGTCGGCGCTCAACTTCGCGGTCGTGGCCGCGGCCAGGGCGTCCGAGCCGCTGCCCGGCTCGGTCAGGGCGTAGCAGGTCAGGAGCTCGCCCGTGGCCAGCCGGGGCAGGTACTGCTGCTTCTGCTCGGGCGTGCCGAAGTAGACGATCGGCAGGGTGCCGATGCCCGCCTGGGCCCCATGGGTGACGGCGAAGCTGCCGGTCGCGGCGATCTTCTCGCTGATGAGCATGATCGTGGCCTTGCTCGAGCCCAGGCCGCCGTAGGCCTCCGGGACGTCGGCCATCAGCAGGCCCAGGGCGCCGGCCTGCTTGAGCAGATCCTTGCCCAGGGCGGTGTTGCCGTGGTACTCGAGGTCCTCGCGCAACGGCACGATGTGGCGCTCGGTGAACTCGTCCACCGCCTGGGCGAACATGCGCTGGTTCTCGTCGAAGTCCTCGGGGGTGAAGACGTCGGCCGGGGCGGTCGGCTGGAGCAGGAACTCGCCGCCGGTCAGGTAGGTCTTGGTCGTCATGGCGCTGTCCTCCTAGACGGCGGCGAAGATACCCGCGGCACCCATGCCGGTGCCGATGCACATGGTGACCAGGGCGTGCTTGCCGCCCCGGCGCTGCAGTTCGTAAAGCGCGGTCGCGGTGAGCTTGGCGCCGGTGCAGCCCAGGGGATGACCCAGGGCGACGGCGCCGCCGTTGGGGTTCAGGCGCGGATCGGTCGGGTCCAGGCCCAGGCCCTTGCAGACGGCCAGGCTCTGGGCGGCGAAGGCCTCGTTCAGCTCGATCACGTCCATCTTCTCCAGGGTCAGGCCCGCGGCCTTCATCACCAGGGGTACCGCCTCCACCGGGCCGATGCCCATGATCTCCGGCGGCACGCCGGCCACCCGGTAGTCGACGAAGCGGGCCAGGGGCTGGACGCCCAGTTCCCTGGCCACCTCGGCCGAGACCAGCAGCGCGGCGGCCGCGCCGTCGCTGACCTGGCTGCTGTTGCCGGCGGTCACGGTGCCGTTCAGCTTGAAGGCGGGCTTGAGCTTCGCCAGGGCCTCGACGGTGGTGTCGGCCCGGGGGCCCTCGTCCACCTTGAACTCCACCGGCACGTCGGCGGGACGGCCCCGGGAGTCCTTGCCCGGCAGGTGGGCCATCACCGGCACGATCTCGTCCGTGAAGCGGCCGGCCACGATGGCGGCGGCGGCCTTCATGTGGCTCTTGTAGGAGAACTCGTCCTGCTGCTGGCGGCTGATACCGTCGCGCTCGGCCAGGCGTTCGGCGGTCAGGCCCATGCCCAGCAGGGCCTCGGGGTTCTCGGCCGCGAGCGTCGGATTGGGCAGGTAGCGCAGGCCGCCCATGGGCACCACGCTCATGGACTCGGTGCCGCCGGCGATCACCGCGTCGCAGCGGCCGGTCATGATCTGCATGGCGCCGAGCGCGATCGACTCCAGCCCCGACGAGCAGAACCGGTTGACGGTCATGCCCGGCACCGTGACCGGCAGGCCGGCCAGCAGCGCGATGTTGCGGCCCACGTTCATGCCCTGCTCGGCCTCGGGCATGGCGCAGCCCATGATCACGTCGCCGATGCGGGCGGGGTCCAGCCCGGGCGTGCCGCGCAGCAGCTCGCGCACCACGGCCGCGCCCAGGTCGTCCGGGCGCGTGTGGCGCAGGGACCCCTTGATGGCCTTGCCCACGGCGGTGCGGCGGGTGGCGATGACGAAGACTTCCTTCATGTCCCGTTCCTCCTAGTTCCGCAGGGGCTTGCCGGTCTTCAGGATGTGCTCCATGCGCTCGAGGGTCTTGCGTTCGCCCATCAGGCGCATGAAGCTCTCGCGCTCGAGGTCCAGGATGTGCTGGTGGCTGACCGTGGAGCCCGGGGGCACGGGGCCGCCGGACAGCACGTGCGCGAGCAGGCGGCCGATCTTCCGGTCGTGCTCGCTGATGTAGCCGCCCTCCTGCATGTTGTAGAGGACCGACTCGGCCAGGGCGATGCCCGCGGTGCCCATGACCGGGATGGCCTGGTCCGGCACCGGCGGGGCGAAGTTCCCCTGCGCCAGGGCCAGGGCCAGGTCGCGGGCGTCGGCCGCCAGGTGGCTGCGGTTCATGGACCAGCTGTCGCCGGGCTTCAAAAAGCCGATCTGCCGGGCCTCCTCGGCGCTGGTGGCGACCTTGACCATGCCGATCGTCTCGAAGGTCTTGCGGAAGGCCGGTTGCAGATCCTTGCGGTCCAGAAGCATTGCCAGGTTCCGCTGGTACAGCCGGGCGCAGCCGCCGCCGGCGGGGATCACGCCCGCGCCGAACTCCACCAGGCCGATGTAGGTCTCGGCCGCGGCGCGCACGGCGTTGCCGCCCATCGTGACCTCGCAGCCGCCGCCCAGGGCCAGGCCCGCCGGCGCGGTCACGACCGGCACGCCGCAGAACTCCAGCCGGTCGCAGGCGCGCTGGAAGGCGCGGACGATCAGGTCGATGTCCTCCCAGTTGCCCTCCATGGCCTCCATCATCAGCATCATCAGGTTGGCGCCCGCGCTGAAGGCCTCGGCGCCGTTGGTCACCACCAGACCGCGCCAGTTCTTCTCCGCCTCGTCGCAGGCGGTCATCAGCATGTTCAGGGTGTCCTGGCCGATGGCGTTCATCTTGGAGTGGAACTCCAGGCCGAGGATGCCTTCGCCCAGGTCCAGCAGGCTGGCGCCGGGGTTGCGCTTGATCTCGCCCTTGCCCCGGCGCAGGACGTCGAAGTCCCAGGCGCGGGGATCGACCGGGACGGGGGCGAAGCCGCCGGGCAGGGCGGTGGGGCTCAACCGGACACCGCCTTCCTCCTTGTAGAGGTTCTCGGCGCCGGCGGCGTAGAGGGCGTCCACCCAGGCGGGCAGCGGCAGCTTGTCCGCGCGCAGGCGTTCGGTGACCTTGCGGAAGCCCAGGGCGTCCCAGGTCGCGAACGGGCCCAGCTGCCAGTTGAAGCCCCAGCACAGGGCCTGGTCGATCTCGGCGGCCTGGTCGCAGATCTCGCCCACGCGCATGGCGCTGTAGCTGAGGGTGGCCGCCAGGATCTTCCAGATGGCCTGGCCGGCCTTGCCCTTGCCGAAGGCCAAAAAGCGCAGGCGCTCGCCCAGATCGTCCATGGTCTTGCCCTGGTCGATCTCCGGGAAGCGGGCCTTCTGCTTCTCGCGGTACTCGAGGGTGGCGAGGTCCAGGGCGTAGAAGACCTTCTCGCCGCCCTTCTTCTCCAGCTTGTAGAAGCCGCCGCCGGATTTGCGGCCCAAAAGACCCTTGGCCACCATCTGCCGCAGGTAGTCCGGCGCCACGAAGAGGTCGCGGGCCTCGTCGTCCGGCACCAGGGGGTGCAGGTTGTCGGCCACGTGCAGGAAGGTGTCCAGGCCCACCAGGTCGGCCAGCTGGAAGGTGGCGGTCTTGGGGTGGCCGATGGCCGGACCCGTCAGCGCGTCCACCTCCTCGATGGACAGCTCCATCTCCTGCATCACCCGCACCGTGGCCATCATGGCGTGCACGCCGACCCGGTTGGCGATGAAGTTGGGCGTGTCCTTGGCGATGACGATGCCCTTGCCCAGGCGGTCCTGCGCGTAGCTGCAGACGAACTCCAGCACCTCCGGCGCCGTGTCCGCGGTGGGGATCACCTCGAACAGCTTCATGTAGCGGGGCGGGTTGAAGAAGTGGGTGCCCAAAAAGCGCGGACGCAGGTCCGCGGGCAGGACGGCGGCCATCCCGGTCAGCGACAGGCCGGAGGTGTTGCTGGAGAAGATCGCGCCCGGGGCGAGGTGCGGCGCCGCGTTCTGCAGCACGATCTTCTTGATCGCCATGTCCTCCTTGACCACCTCGATCACCCAGTCGGCTTCCTTCAGCCGCGGCAGGTGGTCCTCGAGGTTGCCCGTCTCGATCAGGTCCATGCGCTCGGCGGCGAAGATGGGCGAGGGGCTGGTCTTCTTCAGCGCGGCGACGGCGGCGGCGGCGACGGCGTTGCGCTTGACGGGATCGCTGCCCGCGTCCTTGGGCACGATATCCAGGACGAGCGACGGCACGCCGGCGTTGGCGAAGTGGGCGGCGATGGCGCTGCCCATGACCCCGGACCCCAGCACGGCCACCTTGCGGATCTGCCTGGCCATGGACCCCCTGCCTTTCGTTTGCGGGGTAACGGACCCCGGCGGACGGGCCTATAACTGAATGATCATTCATCATGGTAGGCGCGATCCCGGGGGGTGTCAATGGCGTTTATAGGCCGATTCGGCCGTTGCGGCCCGGACATCCGCCGGGTTATACTGCAAGGCGGTGGCGGCCGCGTCCGCCGCGCCATTCGCCTCGCCCTGAATGGAGATTCAGCCATGGCGCGCACCAGCACCGGCAACAAGCGCGAGCGCATCCTCGACGCCGCCGTCGTCGAGATCGCCCGCCGCGGCTTCGGCTCCACCACCGTGGCCCAGATCGCCCGCCGCGCCGGCGTGGCCGACGGCACCATCTACCTCTACTTCAAGAACAAGGACGAGATCCTGGCCGAGCTCTTCGCCCGGGCCATGGGCCGTTTCATCGCCGAGGGCCGCGCCCGCCTGGCCGACCTGACCGGCGCCGAGCCCCGCCTGCGCGCCGTCATCGACCTGCACCTGGGCCTGGTGGGCCGCGACCGCGACCTGGCGATCATCACCCAGGTGGAACTGCGCCACAGCCTGCACTTCATGGAGGAGCTGTCCCGCGCCCAGGTGGGCCAGTACCTGGCGATCATCGCCGAGGTGGTGGATCAGGGGCGCCACGAGGGCGTGTTCCGCGCCGACCTGGACCCCCTGTTCTGCGCCAAGGCGGTGTTCGGCGTCCTGGACGAGATGGCCACCGACTGGATCCTCAGCCGCCGCAACACCCGCCTGGAGAGCCGCGCGCCGGAGGTGGCGGAATTCCTGCTGAGGGGGTTGCGCGGGGG
>JACZKN010000042.1 GCA_014859985.1 Candidatus Krumholzibacteriia bacterium
GGCCGCGGCCGGGCCGCTCCTGCGGGGGGCGTGGTCGCTGTGGCCGGTGTTCTGCGCCGCCGGGCTGGTGATGGTCCACAACCACATCGCCAACCTGGCCGTGGCCGGCCCGTTGGCGATGTGGTTGTGGACCATCACCAGCCCGGCGGCGCAGAACACCGGCCACAGCGACCACGCCCCCCGCAGGAGCGGCCCGGCCGCGGCCACCAGGACGAACGCCGGCAGGATCACCACCAGCGGCCCCCAGTAGTCCAGCAGGGGGTGGTGCCCGGTCGTGGCGATGGGCAGCACGGTCAGGCACAGGCAGGCGGCGACGAGCCAGGCGTCCAGGAGGCGCCCCCCCAGCCGCACCGCCAGCAGGAGCGCCGCACCCAGGGCGAGGGTGTTGAACGCCAGCATCGCCGCCCGCTCCCGGCCCAGGGGCGAAGCGATGCCCTGCATCAGCGGCGCCACGGCCGCCAGCCCGTAGAACGTGACCGGGCCGGGGTGGTGGAAGCCCAGCCGCGAGTAGGGCCCGTGGCCCAGGGCCAGGTCGGCCGCGTCGCGCACCAGCAGGCCGTTGGCGCTGATGTCGCCGTCGCCGCGCAGATCGGGCGGGAACACGTGGTGCGGGTTGAACACGAGCACGGCCAGGGCGACCAGCAGGCTCGCCGCGACGGCGTGGGCCAGGGCCCCGCGGGGAGGCGCAGGCACCCCGGTCATGCTCCCTCGCCCATCGTGCGCGGTCCCCTCCCTACGCCTCCGGCGCCGGTCCCACCGTGATCCGCTGCAGGTCGTCGCACAGCCTGACCAGCCGCTGCTCGATGCCCACCGACAGCCCGCCCTCGGGCGTCCAGTCCGGCGCGGCCACGTAGACGTAGCGGGGCACGATCACCGAGCGGAAATCCAGCATCATGTGGTTGGCCAGGCCCATGATCGACATGTAGCCGCGCAGGCCGCCGGCCTGGCACATGAACCCCACCACCTTGTCGGTGAAGGCGCGGCCGCAGAGCTCGATGACGTTCTTGGCCGCCGAGTTGGCGTCGTAGCAGTAGACGGGGGTCGAGATGACCACGTGGCTGGCGGCTGAGACCGCGGCGCCGATCGCGGCCACGCCCGGGTTGTCCCAGCAGCCGGGGGCGCCGGCGTGGGGCAGGTCCCAGTCCCGAACGTCGACCACGGTGGTCGCGACCCCCCGTGCGGCCAGCAGGCTTTCCAGGCGCACGGCCAGGGTGTGGGACTTGGGGTTGTTGCCCAGGCCGGTGGAGATGATCGTGGCGTTCTGCATGGTTCGTGGCGCCCCCCGTTGCAACCGGTGAGAAAGCCTTCAAGATAGGTGCGGACCGTTCCTGCCGCCGCGCCGCTACCGATGCACCCCCGCCGCCTCGCTCCCGGTGCGCGCCACGAACTCCGCGTACGACCCGTCGTACACCAGCGGCGGCAGCGCCGGCTCGCCGTCCTCGCCCGGCCGCAGCTCCAGCACCCGCGAGCTGAGGCCCCGCAGGAAGGTGCGGTCGTGGCTGACGAAGAGCATGGTGCCCTCGAAGTCCTTGAGCGCCGCCACCAGCATCTCCTTGGTCTCGAGGTCCAGGTGGTTGGTCGGCTCGTCCAGGACCAGGAAGTTGGGGGGATCGAAGAGCATCAGCGCCAGCACCAGCCGCGACCGCTCGCCGCCCGAGAGGATGCGCACCGGCTTGTCCACGTCGTCGCCGCTGAACTGGAACGCCCCCAGCAGGGAGCGCAGGGTGCCCTGGCCTTCGACGGGAAACGCCTTCTGCGCCGTGGTGAACACGGTCAAGGACGGGTCGAGCTGCTCGAGGGACTGCTGGGCGAAGTAGCCCACCTTCACGTTCGCCCCCAGGCGCACGCTGCCCGCGTCGGGCGCCAGGACGCCCGCCACCAGCTTCAGCAGCGTCGTCTTGCCGGCGCCGTTGCGGCCCAGCACGCACCAGCGCTCGGTGCGCCGCAGCATCAGGTCGAAGCCGTCGTAGACGACCCGCGCGCCGTAGCGCTTGGCCAGGCCCTTCAGCTCGGCCACGTCCTCGCCCGAGCGGGGCGGCTGGCGGAACTGGAACTCCACGATCCGGCGCCGCCGCGGCGGCTCGACCAGCTCGATCTTCTCCAGCTTCTTGACCCGGCTCTGCACCTGGGCGGCCTTGGCCGCGTGGGAGGCGAAGCGCTCGACGAAGCGCCGCTCCTTGGCCAGCATGGACTGCTGCCGGGCGTAGGTGGCCTCGCGGTTGGCCTCGGCCAGGGCGCGCTGGCGCACGAAATTGTCGTAGTCGCCGGTGTAGCAGACGAACTCGCCGCCGTCGATGTCGATGATGCGGCCGACCACCCGGTTCATGAAGTCCTTGTCGTGGCAGGTCAGCAGCACCGTGCCCGGGTAGTCGCGCAGGAACTTCTCGAGCCAGAGGATGGACTCGATGTCCAGGTGGTTGGTGGGCTCGTCCATCAGCAGCACGTCCGGGCGGGCCAGCAGCACCCGCGCCATGCCGATGCGCATCTTCCAGCCGCCGGACAGGGCGCCGCAGTCCCCGTCCACCTGCGCGTCGGCGAAGCCCAGGCCGTGCAGGACCTCGCGGGCGCGGGCCTCCAGCTCGTAGCCGCCCAGGCCCTGGTAGTCGTCCTGCACCTCGCCGAAGCGGTGCAGGATGCGCTCCATGCGGTCCGCCTGCGCGGGGTCGGCCAGGGCCGCCTGCAGCGCCTCCAGCTCGTGGTGCAGCTCGCCGATGCGCCCGCAGCCGGCGATGGTCTCGTCCAGCACCGAGCGGCCCGTCATCTCGCCGATGTCCTGGCGGAAGTAGCCGACGGTGGTGCGCCGGGGGACCGACACCGAGCCCTCGTCGGGCTCCTCCTCGCCGGTGATCAGGCGGAAGACCGTGGTCTTGCCGGCCCCGTTGGGACCGACCAGGCCCGCCTTCTCGCCCGGGTTGAGCTGGAAGGAGGTCTCGACGAACAGGATCTGGCGTCCGTGGCGCTTGGAGACGTTGGTCAGGGTGATCAACGCTCTAGTACGCCTGGGCGAAGACGACCCGCCCCACCGACGGCCTGCCGCACTTCACGCACTGCCCCGGCGTCTCGTCCCGCCCGAACGGCAGGTTGCGGATGGTGACCTTGGTCTCGTCCTGGATCCGCTTCTCGCAGGCCCCGTCGCCGCACCAGTGGCCGTGGGCGAAGCCTCCGCCCCGGTTGGCGAACAGGTCGACGAAATCGTCCCACGCCTCGACCACGTGGGTGTTCTCCTCGCGCCGCTTGAGCGCGCGGTCGAACAGGTCCTGCTGGATGCGCTCCAGTTCGGCCCCCACCGCCTCGGCCAGGACGTCGAAGCCTGCGGCCTGCTTCCTGCGGTCGTGGCGCGCGGCCATCATCACCTGCTGGCCGGCCAGGTCGCGGGGCCCCAGCTCCAGGCGCAGGGGCACGCCCTTGGCCTCCCACTCGGCGTACTTCCAGCCCGGACGCATGTTGTCGCGCTTGTCCACGTGCACCGGCCCGACGACCGGGCGCAGCTGCGCGGCGATCCGGTCGGCCGCGGCGCAGACCTCGGCCATCTCCTGGTCGCTCTTCCAGATCGGCACGATCACGGCCTTGGTGCCGGCGATGCGCGGCGGCAGCACCAGGCCGTCGTCGTCGCTGTGGACCATGATCAGGGCGCCGATGATGCGCGTGGACATGCCCCAGCTGGTGGCCCACACGTGCTCGACCTTGCCCTCCTTGTCCTGGAACTTCACGTCGAAGGCCTTGGCGAAGTTCTGGCCCAGGTCGTGGCTGGTGCCCGCCTGCAGGGCCTTGTTGTCCTGCATCAGGGCCTCGATGGAGTAGGTCTCCACCGCGCCGGCGAAGCGCTCGTTGGCGGTCTTGGCCCCGGTGATCACCGGCATGGCCAGGATCTCCTCGGCGAACCAGCGGTAGACCTCCAGCATCTGCAGCGTCTCCTGGCGCCCTTCCTCGGCCGTGGCGTGGGCGGTGTGGCCCTCCTGCCAGAGGAATTCCGTGGTGCGCAGGAACATGCGCGTGCGCAGCTCCCAGCGCATGACGTTTGCCCACTGGTTGATGAGGATGGGCAGGTCCCGGTAGCTCTGGATCCACTTGCGGTACTGGTCCCAGATCACCGTCTCGCTGGTGGGGCGGATGACGTACTCCTCCTCCAGCTTCGAGTCCGGGTCCGGCACGACCGTGACCTTCCCGTCCACCACGACCTGCTTGAGCCGGTGGTGGGTGACGATGGCGCACTCCTTGGCGAAGCCCTCCACGTGCTCGGCCTCCTTCGCCAGGAAGCTCTTGGGGATCAGCAGCGGGAAGTAGGCGTTGACGTGGCCCAGTTCCTTGAACTTCGCGTCGAGGGTGGCCTGGATGTTCTCCCAGATGGCGTACCCGTTGGGCCGGATGACCATGCAGCCGCGCACGGGGCTGTTCTCGGCCAGCTCCGCGGCCTGGATGACGTCCTGGTACCAGCGGCTGTAGTCCTCGGAGCGCTTGGTGATGTTGGCCATGGCCCTTCCCTCGTCGGCTGGAGCGTGCACGGGTGCGCCGCGGCCTCGTCGGGCCGGGTACGCGCAGCGTCGGCAAGCGGGCAAGATAGCACGCCCGGAGCCGGGTGCAAAGGCACCGCGGCCTAGGCCCCGTTCCCGAGCATCCGCTCCAGCAGCCGGGCGTTCACCGGGCCGGCGAAGCGGGACAGCGCCGCCGGCAGGCGCCGCGCCTCGGCCCGCTGCCGCTGGTAGAGCAGCACCCGCCAGGCGCCCAGGGCCTGCAGCGCCGCCGGCGACCACTCGTCCCGGGCCAGCCGCACCAGCAGGGCGTGCTGCACGGCGGTATCGTTGAACGCGCCGAGGCGGCCCTGCAGGCGGCGCAGGGCCGCCAGCAGCCGGCGCCGGTCCTTGGACGCGGGTTGCACCTCCAGCCCGTAGCGCAGGCGCTTGGCCCGCTTGCGCAGGCGGTGCCACGATTCGGGGGGGCTGTCCGCGTCCAGGCTGCCGGCATCCTTCGCCACCTGCTCCCAGGTCCGGCGCACCCGGTCGGCCAGCAGGCCGTCCAGGTGCCCCTGAGGGTCGGTGAAGATCTCCGGCAAGAGGCGCTCCAGCACCCGGCACTGGCCCCGGAACAGGTCCCCCGCCAGGTACCCCTCCAGCAGCTCCCGGGCCCACTGCTGCTCCCGGCGCAGGTGCTGCCACACCTCGCGGCCGCCGGGTTCCAGCCCGGGCGGCAGCATGGCGACCCAGGCCTCCTCCGTGGCGATCAGCACGTCCAGGTCCCGCAGCTGGCCGGTGCGGCCGGTGATGTCGCGCAGGGTACCCCGCACCTGGCCCACCGCCGGCTGAGGCAGATCGCCCCGCAACTGGTCGGCCAGGGCGCGGAGGCGCCGCAGGTGGGTGCGCAGCTGGTGGACGGTCTCGGGCTGCGGCTGGGTGCCGCAGGCGGCGGCGTGCCGGCGGACGATGTCCCACCACTGCCGGGCGTAGCTGTCGACCGCTGCGGGCATGGTCCTCCTGCGGCCCCTGGGCGGAGCCTGCCACCATGATAGCCGAAGCGGAGCCCGGGCCCAAGGAAACCGGAGGACCAGACGCGGGAACCGGACGCGACCGCAGATGGGCACGCAGGGCGATGGGGCGGCGGGACGGCGAACCGGGTCAGCCCGCGGCGACGGGCGCCGGGGCCGCCGCCCCCAGCACCAGGCCGGCCTGGGTGGCCAGGCCCGTCAGTTCGCTGGCCTGCTCGGCCACCACGTCGGCACCGCCGGCGCCGCCGTCCCCATACAGGACGGCCACGATCCCCGCCGGCGTGCGCACCGGCGCCACCGCGAAACCCGTGCAGGCGGCCAGGGTCAGCAGCGCCTCGCCGGCCATGCCCTGGTAGGCCGGACTGGCGGCCATGGGCACATGGAAGGACCGCTGCTCCAGGACGGCCAGGGCCAGGGCGCCCGCATCCCGCTCCAGGGGCAGGTCCAGCGCCGCCGCCAGCCGATCGGCGCCGACGCCG
>JACZKN010000347.1 GCA_014859985.1 Candidatus Krumholzibacteriia bacterium
GGCGAAGGCGGCCGCGTCCAGGGACTGGCCCCCGTCGCTGAGGGCGTCGGCCGGCGCCCAGTGGGTCTCGATCAGCAGGCCGTCGGCGCCGGCAGCCACCGCCGCCCGGGCCAGGGCCGCCACGTAGCGCACGTCGCCGGCGGCATGGCTCGGGTCGACGATCACCGGCAGATGGGTGCGCTCCTTGAGCACCACCACCGACCCGAGATCCAGGGTGTTGCGCAGGGCGGGCTCGAAGGTCCGGATGCCCCGCTCGCAGAAGACCAGGTCGCGGCCGCCGGCGGCCAGCACGTGCTCGGCGGCGCTGAGCCACTCGTCCACCGTGGTCATCATGCCCCGCTTCAGCAGGACCGGCTTGCCGCTGGCGCCGGCCTCGCGCAGCAGGGGGAAGTTCTGCACGCTGCGGCTGCCGATCTGCAGCATGTCCGCCACCTCGGCCACGTCGGCCACGTCGCGGGGGTCGAGCACCTCGGTCACCACGGGCAGGCCGGTGCGCCGGCGGGCCTCCGCCAGCAGGGCCAGGCCCTCGCGCCCCAGGCCCTGGAAGTCGTAGGGGCTGGTGCGGGGTTTCCAGGCGCCGCCGCGCAGCATGGTCGCCCCGGCCGCGGCCACCAGCGCGGCGCCGGCGAGGATCTGCTCCCGCCCCTCCACGGCGCAGGGACCGCCGATGAGCACGATCCGTGCGCCGCCGAAGGCCACCGGACCGACCCGGACGACGGTCGTGGGCTGGCCCGGGCGGCGGGACGCCAGCGGGGCGCGCTTGCGGGGCTGCGGCTCGGCCATCAGACCAGGATCTCCTTCAGCGCCTCGATGCAGCGCCGGTTCTCCGCGGGCAGGCCCACGCTGATGCGCAGCGCCCGCGCGTCCATCCCCCAGGGGCCGCCCATGGGCCGCACGATGACGCCCTTGCGCAGCAGTTCCTCGACCAGGGACGCCGCGTCCCGGCCCGCCGGAGTGCGGGTCAGGATGAAGTTGGTCTGGCTGGGCACGTTGACGAAGCCCAGGGCCGCGAGCTCCCGCGCCAGCCATTCCAGCTGCTCGCGGCTGCGGTCCCGGCGCCCCGCCACCTGGTCCCAGTGGTCCAGGCAGGCCAAGGCCGCGGCCTGGCTCAGCGCGTTCACGTTGAAGGGCTCGCGGGTCTTGTGCAGTTCGCCGACCAGGTCCGGATGCCCCACGCCGTAACCCACCCTCAGGCCCGCCAGCGAGTGTATCTTGCTGAAGGTGCGCAGGACGACAAGATTCGGGTGCGCGGCCAGCAGGCCCAGGGTCTGCGGGTAGTCCGGCGCCACCACGTACTCGTAGTAGGCCTCGTCCACCGCCACGACGACGTGCCCGGGCACCGCGGCCAGGAAGGCGCGGAACTCGTCGGCGGTGTTGTAGGTGCCGGTGGGGTTGTTGGGCGCGCAGACGATGACCAGCTTGGTGGTGCCGTCGATCGCGGCGGCCATGGCGGGCAGGTCGTGGCGGTCGTCCGCGCCCAGGGGCACCGGGCGGCCGCACTCGAAGTGGGCCTGGGTGGTCAGGGCGTAGACGATGAAGCTGCGCTCGCTGAACACCACCGTCTCGCCGGGCGAGACCAGGGCCCGGATCAGCATGTCGATGACCTCGTTGCTGCCGTTGCCGAGGATCAGGCCGCGCGGGTCCACCCCCAGGTGGGCGGCCAGGCGGCGGGTCAGGGCGAAGCAGGCGGCGTCGGGGTAGCGGTTCAGGTCACGGGCGGCGCGGGCCACCGCCTCCACGACCGCGGGCAACGGGCCTTCGGGGTTCTCGTTGCTGGCCAGCTTGACGACCGACACGAGGCCCAGCTCCCGCTGGACCTCCTCGATGGGCTTGCCGGGGGTGTACGGACGGATGCCGCGGATGCCGGGCCGGAAGAGACTCGCGAGGTCCATCGGCTTCCCCTTTGCTTCTCGGTTCCCTCGTCGGACCCGTCCCGCCCGGCGGCGGGCCGGATCTAGCGCCGGTCCAGGACGTCGCGCAGGGCCTGCACCTCCGGCGGGGTCAGCCGCCGGAAGTCCCCCGGGCGGAGCTTGCCCAGGCGCACCGGACCCACGGCGACCCGGTGCAGGCCGGTGACCCGCAGGCCCACGGTCTTGAACATGCGCCGGATCTGCCGCTTGCGGCCCTCGTGCAGCTCCATCGTCCAGCGCCTGGTGTCGCGCCCCGGCTCCAGGCGGCAGGGCCGCACCGGACGGCCGTCCAGCACGATCCTGCCGTCGGTCAGCTCCGGCAGGCGGGCCAGGGGCAGGCCTTTGTCGAGGGTCACCTCGTAGGATTTCCAGATCCCCGAGGAGGGCCGGCACAGGGCCTGGTTCAGCTCGCCGTCGTCGGTCCAAAGGAGCAGTCCGGTGCTGTCGGCGTCAAGTCGCCCGATCGGCACGAAGCGCTCGGGCAGGTCGGCGCTGAGCCGGTACGGCAGCAGGGAGGGCTGGCCGCCCTGGGAGCGCAGGGTGCTGACCACGTCCAGCGGCTTGTGGAAGGCGTAGACCCGCAGGTCGTCCGGCAGGGTCACGGGGCGCCCGTCCACGCTGACCGGGTCCCGCCGCGGGTCGACCCGGCGGCCCAGGTCCGTGACCGTCTCGCCCCCTACGGCGACCCGGCCCGCGCGCACCAGGTCCTCCACCGCCCGCCGCGACCCCAGCCCGGCCCGGGCCAGGAAGCGGTTCAGGCGCATGGCCCCGTCAGGTTCGTGCATGGGAGCCCGCGTCTTCCGCGTCTTCGGGGTCGTCGTCCCCGTCGTCCGCGCCGTCGTCGGGCGGCGCGGACCCGTCCGCGTCCGCCGGGCCTTCGGTGTCCAGCGGATCGGCGATGACCTCGGCGTCGTCCCCGGTGCCGTCCTCGCCGTCCGTCGCCAGGAAGCCGTCGAGCTCGTCGTCCGAGACGTCGCGGCCCAACCGGCTGGCGAAGGCCTTCAGCTGCTCGCGGTCGTCGATGATCGACTCCATCGCCGGCAGGGCGGGCAGCTGCCCCAGGCCCTTCAGGCCCAGGTGGTTCAGGAACTCGCGGGTCGTGCCGTAGAGCAGCGGGTTGCCCACGGTCTGGGAGCGGCCCACCACCGTGATCAGGCTGCGCTCGGTCAGCGTCGCGATCGCGCCGCTGCTGTTGACCCCCCGGATCTCGTCGATCTCCAGGCGCGTGATGGGCTGACGGTAGGCCACGATGGCCAGCACCTCGAGCCCGGCCTTGGAGAGCCGGGCGAAGCGGCGGCTCTGCAGGAGCTGCTCCACCACCGGCGAGTAGTCGGGGCGCGTGGCGATCTGCCAGCCGCCGCCGAACTCCACCACCGTGAAGGCGTGCCCGTCGCGGTCGTACTCCTGCTGGAGCTCCGCGACGGCCTCGCGCAGGTCCTTCGGCTCCGCCTCCGGGAAGATCTTCCGCAGCCGCGCCGCCGTCAGCGGCGCGTCCGTGGCGAACAGCAGCGCTTCGAGGTCCCTCTTCACTTGTCGGAGTCCCAGTCGTCGTCGACGGCTTCGTCCTCGACGTCCTCGTCCTCCTCGTCCTCCCACTCGATGTCGTCGTCGTCGAGGTCCTCGTCGTCCTCGAGGTCTTCGCTGCCCCAGCCGTCCACGTCCTCGTCGTCGTCTTTCCCAAGGGTGAAGTCGTTCATGTCTTCCTCGTTTCCGGACGGCGATCCGTTCGCCGCCTCCTCGTTCGCCGCGCCGGGCGCGGCCCCCGTGTCGTCCGGCCCGGCCGTGCCCGCCCCATCGCGGGTGGCTTCCGGACGCTGCAGCCAGATGGGACCCAGCGCCTCGGTCTGCAGGAAATGCAGGCGGCCCCGCTTGACCAGTTCGAGGATGGCGATGAAGGTCACCACCACCTCCATCTTGATGGTGTCGCCGGCGAACAGCTCCTCGAAGCGCACCATCGCACCGCCGCCGATGCGTTCCTCGATGAACGACATCTTCTCGTCGACGGTGAAGGGCTCCCGGAAGACCCTGTGCTCGTGGGTGGCCTGCATCCGGTCGAAGATGCCGGCCAGGGCCGCGAGCAGGTCGTACATCCCGATCCTCAGCTCGGGCTCCAGGCCGAGCTCGCCGGCGAAGGGGAAGCGGGTCTGCCGCAGGTGGTAGCGGCGGCGCTCCTCCTCGTGGCGCTGCAGGGCCTCGGCGGCCTCCTTGAAGCGCTTGTACTCCAGCAGCCGCCGCACCAGCTCGGCGCGCGGGTCCTCCTCGTCCTCGTCCTCCTGCTCGCGGTGCGAGGGCATCAGCATCTTCATCTTGATGACCAGCAGGGTGGCGGCCATGGCGATGAACTCGCCCGCCTTCTCGAGGCTGATGGTCTGCATCACCTCGATGTGGCGGATGAACTGGTCGGTGATGCGCGCGATGGGGATGTCGTAGATGTCCACCTGCTCCTTCTCGATGAGATAGAGCAGGAGGTCCATGGGACCCTGGAAGCCGGTCAGTTCGACCTGGTAGGCCTCGCTGGTGCGGAAGTAGTCGAGCTCCGGCGGCAGCGAGTCCAGGTTCCAGGACTCGGGGCCGCCGCCGGGCGGGCGCGGCGGCGGTCCGGCCGCACGGACGGGTTCCTGCTGGGGCTGGATCATCGCGCCGACTCCTATCCGATGCCCATGGCCTCGTGGACCAGGTCCATGGTGGTGCGGGCCACGGCGCGGGCCCGCTCGCAGCCCTCGGCCATGATGGCCCGCAGGCGGCGCGGATCGGCCTCGTACGCGGCGCGGCGCTCGCGCAGGGGCGCGAAGTGGGCGACGGCGCCCTCGGCCAGCCGGGCCTTGCACTGGACGCAGCCGCGCAGGGCGTTGCGGCACTCGTGGGCCGTCAATTCCGCCTCGTCCGGCAGGAACTTCCGGTACCAGGTGTAGACGGCGCAGATTTCGGGGTTGCCCGGGTCGCTGCGGCGCAGGCGGGCCGGGTCGGTGAAGGCCGGCTTGATCTTCTCGCGGATCTCCTCCGGCGAGGCGGAGATCTCGATGGTGTTGCCGAGGGACTTGCTCATGCGCCGGCCGTCGGTGCCGGGGAAGCGGGCGAACGTCGTGACCAGGCCGTCGGGCTCGGGGAAGACCTCCTGCGCCGCCGCGGGGAAGTGGAAATTGAAGCGCCGCGCCATCTCCCGGGTCAGCTCCAGGTGCGGCAACTGGTCCTCGCCCACGGGCACGGCGTGGGCCCGGTAGACGAGGATGTCGGCGGCCTGCAGCACGGGGTAGCCCAGGTGGCCGTAGCTGATCTCGCCCTGCAGGTTCAGGTCGCGGATCTGCTCCTTGAAGGTCGGGTTGCGCTCGAGGCGGCCCATGGAGACCAGCATGGCCAGGATCAGATAGAGCTCGGCGTGCTCCTTGATCTCGGACTGGACGAAGAGCACCGAGCGCTCCGGATCCAGGCCGGCGCCCAGCCAGTCCAGGAACATCTCCCGGGTGTTGGCGCGGATCTCGGGGGTCTTGTCCAGGGCGGTCGTCAGCACGTGCCAGTCGGCCACCATGAAGTGGCAGGTGTAGTCGTCCTGCAGGGACACCCAGTTGGCCAGGGCCCCGGTGTAGTTGCCCCAGTGCAGGCGGCCGGTGGGGCGCATGCCGCTGAGGATGATCTTCGGCTGCTTCGCGCCCACGTCGACCTTTCGGGGGAATCCGCCTTTGGCGGCAAGGGGTTGCCGGTGCCGGAACCGGCTTCGGTCGGGGAACATTACCATCGGATCCGGCCCCTGTCAAAGCCGGCAGGCCCCCTATTTTCGGCGCCGGGCCCGGGGATGGGCCTCCCGCCAGGCAGCCTCCAGCCAGCCGCGGTCGACGTGGGTGTAGATCTCGGTGGTGCTGATGTCCTGGTGGCCCAGCAGCTCCTGCACCACCCGCAGGTCCGCCCCGCCCTCCAGCAGGTGGGTGGCGTAGCTGTGGCGCAGCGTGTGGGGCGAGATCCGGTCCGGCAACCCCGCCGCGGCGCCGGCCCGCTTGAGCAGGCTCCAGACCGAGACCCGGGACAGGCGGCCGCCCCGGGCGTTGAGGAAGAGCGCCCCGGTGGGTCGTTGGCCCACCAGGCGGGGGCGGCCCCCGGCCAGCCAGCGGTGCACCGCCTCCAGGGCCGGTTCCCCCACCGGGACCAGCCGCTGCTTGCGGCCCTTGCCCCGCAGCAGCAGCGTGGCTTCCTGCTCGTCCAGGTCCGGGGTGTCCAGGCCGCACAGTTCGCTGACCCGGCAGCCGCAGCCGTAGAGCACCTCCAGGATGGCGCGGTCCCGCAGGTCCCGGGGTTCCTCGCCGTCGATCGCCTCCAGCAGGCGCAGCACCTGGCCGGTCCCCAGCAGGTCCGGCAGGCGGCGCCCCCGGCGCGGGGCCACGAGGGTGACGGTGGGGTCGGCGGCGATCCGCCCTTCCGCCTCCAGGAAGCGGTAGAAGGAGCGCAGGGTGGACAGCAGGCGGGCCCGGCTGGAGGCCGCCAGGTCGCCGGCACTGGCCAGCAGGAACGCCCGCAGGTCCTGGTCCCGCACCGCGGCGGGCTCCAGCCCCGCCGGGCCGGCCCAGGCCCGCAACCGCGCCAGGTCGTGGCGCGCCGCGTCGAGGCTGGCCACGGCCAGGCCCTTGTCGGCGCCGCAGTGGGCCAGGAACTCGTCGGCGGCCTCGTCCCAGGGGTCGGCGGCCATGGTCAGCGCACCAGGGCCAGCCGGGCCACGGCCCGCAGGGG
>JACZKN010000348.1 GCA_014859985.1 Candidatus Krumholzibacteriia bacterium
GCCCTGGCCCGGCTGCGGCTGCTGGCGGACCGGGAAGGGACGGCCGCAGCGGACACCCTGGCCCGGCACGGCGGCCACCTGGCGGAGGCGGCGCGGGAGACGGACCTGCCGCCGGCGCTGCTGCTGGCGATGGTGGTCCAGGAATCCGGCGGCAACCCCCAGGCGGTATCGCCCAAGGGGGCCCGGGGCCTGATGCAGCTGATGCCGGGCACGGCGGCCGAGCTGGGGGTGGCCGATCCGGCCGACCCGGCCCAGAACCTGCGCGGCGGCGCCACCTACCTGGCCCGGATGCTCGAGCGCTACGAGGGCCGCCTGGACCTGGCCCTGGCGGCGTACAACGCCGGGCCCGGGGCCGTCGATCGGGCCGGCCGGGCCGTGCCGCAGTACGCCGAGACCCGGCGCTACGTGCGGCAGGTCCTGGATCGCTTCGGCCGCCTGGGCGGTGGCACGGAACTGGCGATCGGGGACTGACGGTCTCCGGCAGGCGGAGGCCCGGAAGGAGCGTGGGCGATGGACATCCGCGGTGCGCGGCTGCCGCAAGGCGATTGGCAGGCCCTGGTGGCCCTGCTGGCCGCCGAGGAGGAGCACTACCGCCGGCTGCTGCGGCTGGCCTGGCGGCAGAATTCCTACATGAAGCGGCAAGATGTCGACCGGCTGCAGGCCAACGCCGCGGACTGGTCGCGCCACCTGCCGGAGGCCGACCGGGCCCGCATCGCCCGGGAACGCTGCTGCGCCGACCTGCAGGCCCGCGCCGGGGTGCCCGCCGGGGCCCGCCTGGAGCCGCTGCTGGACGCCTGCGGGGCCGACGAGCGGCGGCGCGTGGTCCAGGCCCTGGATCGGCTGCGCCGCACCGTGGGCCGCCTGGCGCGCCAGAACGAACTGAACCGCCACCTGGCGGCCTTCTGCCTGGACCTGGCCGTCGAGGAGTCGCGGATCTTCCGGGACAGCGTCCTGGACGACCCGGCCGGCTGCTACGGGCGCGACGCCCGCAACACGAACCTGGGCGCCGGCGGCGTCCTGGTCAAGCAGGCCTGAGGAGGACGCCGTGAGCGGCCTGAACGCGATCATGGACACGGGCCTGTCGGCCCTCTTCTCGGCCCAGGCGGGCCTGGCCACCGTCGGCCACAACATCGCCAACGCCAGCAGCCCCGGCTACAGCCGGCAGCAGGTGCTGTTCGCCGCCCGCCGGCCGCGGATCACCGCCGACGGCGCGATCGGGCGGGGCGTGGAGATCGCCGGCATCCGGCGGATCCAGGACGAGTTCCTGGCCAACAACATGCGCGTGCAGTCCTCCCGGCTGGCCTCCTACACCGCCGTCGACGGCGCCCTCTACGAGATCGAGGCCATCCTCGGCTCGGTGGACAACGACCACCTGGCCGACGCCCTGAACAAGTTCTTCAACTCGTGGAACGGCCTGGCCCAGCCGCCGGTGAACACCAACCTGAAGCAGAACGTGGTGGCGGCGGCCCAGAGCCTGGTCCAGGACTTCCACGCCGTCAGCGACAACCTGGACGGACTCGAGAAGAACCTCAACGAGAGCATCCAGGCCGAGCTCGGTACCCTCAACAGCCAGCTGCGGGCCGTGGCCGAGCTCAACAAGCAGATCATGCAGGCCGAGGTCGGCGGCCACCCCGCCAACGACCTGCGCGACCAGCGGGACTTCCTCATCCTGGGCATCTCGGAGATGGCCGAGGTGGCGGTGCTCGAGCGCGAGGACGGCAGCAAGGACCTGATCATGAGCGGCCGCACCATCGTCAGCCGCGGCAGCGTGACCGAGCTCTCCACCCGCGAGGTGGCCGAGGGCGGCAGCAGCCGGATGATGGTCGTGACCCAGGACACGCTGCGCGAGGTCGCGCTATCCACGGGGCGCATCGAGGGCCTGCTGACCAGCCGCGACGTCCACGTCACCCAGGTGCGCGACCTGCTGGACAAGGTGGCGGCGACCCTGGTCCGGGAGGTCAACGCGCTGCACACCCAGGGGCGGACCCCCCTCAGCAGCGGGCTGGCCTTCTTCACCGGGGACAGCATGCACACCATCGCGGTCAACACCGCCCTGGTGGACCAGCCGGGGCTGGTGGCCACCGGCCGCACCATCGCCGAGAGCGACAACGCCCTGGCCCTGGCGCTGGCGAACCTCGGTTCGGTCAGCGCCCTGGATCCCGACGGGGAGACGGTCCTGGACTACTACCGTTCGGCCGTGGTCACGGTCGCCAGCAACCGGGCGAGCTACGAGTTCATGGTGGACAACCAGCAGAACGTGGTGGATTCCCTCGAGGCCAAGATCGCCAGCACGAGCGGCGTCAGCCTCGACGAGGAGGGCGCCAACATGGTCAAGTACCAGAACGGCTACAACGCGGCGGCGCGCGTCATCTCGGCGGTGCAGGAGATGTACGACACGCTGCTGAACATGGTCTGATCGGCAACGCAACGGAGGCGGCAGGGACATGGCGATCCGCATCACGGACGGGTACCTCTCGTCCATCCTGATCAGCGACCTGAACCAGAGCCTGAACGCCATGTTCAAGCAGCAGGTCATGGCCGGGAGCATGCGCCGCGTCAACTCCTACGCCGACGATCCCCGCGCGGTCTCCACGATCCAGCGCTACGACGCGCTCATCGCCCGCAACAGCGAGTACATCGGCAACGTGACCCGCAGCCGCATCCTCGTCGACGCCGCCGACACCGCCCTGCAGTCGGTCAGCGACATCCTGGCCGGGGTGCGGGTCATCGCCCTGCGGGAGTCCTCGGCCCTGGCCACGGACCGCAGCATGGGCACCGCGGTGGTCGAGGTGGACAACCTGATCAACCAGCTGCTGGACATGCTGAACACCTCCGTCGAGGGCAGCCACATCTTCGCCGGCACCAAGACCAACGTCCCGCCGTTCGTCCGCAGCGGCGACACGGTCCTCTACCAGGGCAACGACGAGCGGTTCTCCAGCCGCACCGGTCCCAATTCCCTGTTGACGGTGAACATCCCCGGCGGGGTCTTCATGGGCGCCCAGAGCGCGGCCCTGGCCGGCAGCGTCGACCTGGCGCCCCGCCTGACCCTGGGCACCCTGCTGAGCGACCTGAACATGGGTGCGGGCTGGGAGACCGGCGCCATCCAGATCGAGAACGGGCAGGGCACCCGCTGGCAGGTGGACCTCTCGGGGGCGGTCTCCGTCAACCACGTGATCGCCGCGGTCAGCACCGCCACCGGCGGCGCGGTGACCATGTCCCTGCGGCCCGACGGCGCGGGCTTCCGGCTCGAAGGCGTCGGTCCCCTGACCGTCGCCGAGGTGGGCCAGGGCGGCACGGCGGCCTCCCTGGGCATCGCCGGCACCACCGGGGGCGGCACCTACACCGGCCGGGACGTGCGCGCGGCGGCGGGTCCGGGCGTGCCGCTGGCGGACATCGAGGCCCTGGCCGGCCGGCTGCCCCTGGGCACGATCGAGGTGGAGTTCCAGGGGGTGACCACCGTCGTCGACCTGTCCGGGGCGACCACCCTCGGGGACGTCCAGGCCCTGGTGGCGGCCGCGGTGCCGGGGGTTGAGGTGGAGATCCGGGACACCGGCCTGGTGGTGATCGGCGGCAGCCCCGAGCCCTTCGCGATCCGCAACGGCGACGGGGCCAACAGCGCGTCGGCCCTGGGCATCAACGGCTCGGGCACGCCGGTGCGCCTGTTCGGCGTGCTCAGCGACCTCAAGGCCGCCCTCCTGGCCGGGGACAAGGTCGCCGTGCGGGGCGCGACGGCCGAACTGGAGTCCCTCGAGGACAGGATCTACCAGTTGATGATGACCGTGGGCGGCCGCCAGACGGACCTGGACTGGGCCGATGAACTGCTGCGGCAGCGGGACGAGCGCCTGCGGGCGAACCTGTCGCTGGAGCAGGACGTGGACGTGGCCGAGGTGGCGGCGAACCTCAGCCGGGCCGAGACGAGCTACCAGGCCTCGCTGCTGGTCACCAGCCGCCTCTACCAGATGAACCTGATGGACTTCCTCAGATGACAGGTCCGGCGGCCCGCCGCCGGTAACCAAGGAGCGATCGATGCCGACCTTCAAGACTGTGCAATTCGGTGAGCTGACCTACCGCAGCGAGGACGTCATCCACCTGCCCGACGGCCTGGTGGGGATGCCCGGCCTGCGCCGCTGGCTCATCCTGGACATGGGCCAGGACGTGCCCATGAAGTGGTTCCAGTCCCTGGACCGGGGGGACTTCGGCTTCCCGGTGACCCAGCCCTGGTTCTACCAGGACGAGTACGAGGTCCAGGTGGCCCCGCCGGTCCGGGAGCGGCTGCGCACGGCCCGGGTCGAGGACCTGACCACCCTGATCATCACGACCATCCACCCGGGCGGGGAGAAGGTCACGGGCAACCTGCTGGCGCCGCTGGTGGTGGACACCGAGACCCGGCGGGGCGCCCAGCTGACCCTGGACGACGCCCGTTTCGAGATGCGGCAGGAGATCAACTACGTGAAATTTGGCCTTGCCGTGCAAACGGACTCGTCGGACAATGGCGGCGCGGAGGCCTTGGCCGGTGCCACCAGCGCCGCGGCCGCCGAGACGCCTGAGACTGCAGGCGTCTAGCCCAGGACCGGACGGCCCCCGACGGGGCCGCCGGCACCGGACAGGGAGGTCCCGTGCTCATACTCAGCCGTAAACGCAACGAAAAGATCATGATCGGCGACGACATCTCCATCATGATCGTGGACATCCGGGGCGATCAGGTGCAGATCGGCATCGATGCACCCCGCTCCATACCCGTCCACCGCCACGAGATCTACGAAGAGATCAAGAGCACGACCCTGGGCGCGGCAGCCTCCGAACCGGCCGACATGGACAAGCTGCGCCGCCGGATCCGCAAGGACGAAGAGCCCAAGGGCTGACGCGAACGGCTTATTGCGGAACATCAGGAACATCCTGCAAAGCATTGACGGGGGCTCCGATAGGGGCCCTTGGTCGTTTCCGGAACGGGAGGGTCAGGCCTTGCGGTCGAGGCAGGCCAGGGCGCCGTAGGCCGATGGGTTGACGGGCCGGGCGCCCAGGTGGGCGAAGAAGGCCTGCCCGGCCAGGGCGAAGGCGTCCGCCGCCGACTCCTGGAGACGGCGGTCGTGCTCCTGCAGCTCCAGCAGCAGGGCGCGGCTCGCGGCGCGCTCCGGCGGCAGGGCGGCCCGGTGGAGGTCAGCGAACCGCACCATGGCGTCGGCCCGGCGCAGCAGCAGGGCCTCGCCGAGGGCCAGGTCCCCGCCGGCCAGTGCCTCGTGCAGCTCGCGGGTCAGGGCGAGCGCGGCGGCGGCGGCTTCCGGCAGGTTCACGTCACACCGTCACGGAAAGGAGTCGCGGTTCGGCGGCGGCACCGGCGGTTTCGCGCTCCCGGGCGCCGCCCTGGTCGCCGTAACCGCCAGCAGGAACCGGGCCAGCGGCCGGCTGCGGCCCGCGGGCCCGCTCGGCGCCGCAGGCGGGGATGGCCCGCCAGGCCTCCAAGAGGGGGGTCAGGACCTTGATGCAGTCCTCCAGGCGGCGGGCGCTGGGATCGCTCAGCAGGCCCAGGTGCTCGCGGAACAGCCACTCGTAGAGGGCCTCCAGGTTGGCCGCCACCTCGCCGCCGGCGCGGTGGTCCAGGGCCCCGCGCAGCTCGGCGATGATCGTCTGCGAGTGCATCACCAGGCGGTTGACCTCGCCGCGCCGGTTGGCGGCCAGGGCCGCGAGCGCCTGCTCGAGGTCGCGCACGGCGCGCTCGTAGAGCATCACGATGATCTTCTCGGGCGACATGGTCCCGATGTCGGTCTCGCGGTAGCGCTGGGTGCCGTTGCCGTAGTACATGGGTCGGTTCCGTCTTTCCCGAAGAAGCCTAGAAGACCATCGTGCCGAGGTAGTTCCCCTGGGCCTGCAGCTGGGCGACCATCATCTCCATGGCGGTGAACTTGCGCTCGAGGGTCAGCTTGTAGCTCTCGGCGCTGCGCTCGTAGCGGCTGATGGTGTCGTCCGCGTTGCGGATCTTCCGGTTCAGCAGGTCGGTCGAGATCTTGAAGACGCCGCCGGTGTTGTCGGTGAGGGACTTGATCAGGTCGTCCAGCTGGGGCATCTTGCCCTCGTTGCCCTCGCGCTCGACGAACAGGTCGCGCACGCTGCCGAAATTGGCCCGCAGGGCCTCGGCGAAGTCCTCCTCGTCGAACTTGAGCAGGCGGCCCTCGCCGCGGGTCACGCCCACCAGGGAGAAGGTGCCGATGGAGCCGAGACCGCTCTCGAGGGGCTGCGAGAACATGGATTCCAGTCGGCTGGCCACCGAGCGCAGGGTCGGGTTGTCGCGCAGGCTGCCTTCCTTGCCGGTCTGCTCCTTCACGTAGGAGAAGACGTTGTTGTAGGCGTCGACCAGGCCCTTGACCAGCTCGGCGATGCCCTCGTTGTCGCGGGAGACCTCGACGAAGATCTGGCGGCCCGGTTCCTGGTCGCGCAGGTCGAAGGTCAGGCCGCTGACGGCGTCCTCGACCCGGTTGGACGAGGCGCTGACCGCGACGTCGTCGATCAGCAGCTGGGCGTCGGCGGCCGCGGTGGTGGTGCTCAGCACGGGGGGAACGCCGCCGCTGAGGCCGCTGAAGTCCGCGCTGAAGGCTCCCGCCGAGCCCGCCTCGCCGCCGGACAGCACCAGGCGGTAGCCGCCGGTTTCGCTGCCGTCGTAGAGGACCGAGGCGCCGACGCCGTCCACGTTGTCGTTGATGAGGCCGGCCAGGCTCTCGAGATTGTTGTAGCCCACCAGTTCCAGCTCGTGGGTAAGCCCGTCGATGGTGATGCTGAGGGTACCCGAGCCCACGGAATCGAGCTTGGAATCGTAGCCCTGGGACATGTCCTTCTGGGCCACGGCGCGGGACAGGACCTCGACGGTGTAGCTGCCGGGGGCGGCCTTGCTGTTGGCCGAGACCTGCAGGATGTCCTCGTCGCTGGAGGAGGCCTTCAGCGCGCTGAACTCGCCGCTGGTGTCCAGCTTGCGGGCCGCCTCCTGGAGGGCGGCGAGCTTGGACTTCAGGGTGCCCAGGGCGCTGATCTCGGCCTGGAAGCCCTTCTTGCGCTCCTGCAGCCGGTAGATGGGCTGCTTCTTCAGCTCCAGCAGCTGGGCCACGATGGTGCCGGTGTCCAGCCCGGTGGCCAGGCCGCCGAACGCGATGCTGCTCATGGGTCGCTCCCTTCGGGGCGTCCGCCCCGGGGTCCGCTATCCCTGCGTCATGCTCGGGCCGACCTGCTCCGTCACGTCGCCTCGTCAACGATCATGCCGACCAGATCGTCCATCTTGTGGTGCAGGTTTAGGATTTTCTCCGGCGGGAACTGCTTGACCACCTCGCCGGCGGCATCCTTGATCAGGATCACCGTACGGTTGGTTTCCTCGTCGGTGCGGAACGAGACCCGGTAGGGCTCGGGACGGACCCGGGCGAGGGATTCCCGCAGCCGGTCGAGGGCAGCCTCCAGCTCCTCGCGGGACCAGGCGCTCTGCGCTGGCGGGGCCGGCGCCGGCGGTTCGGGGGCGGGCCGCGGTGCGGGCTCGCGGGCGGCACGGGCCCCGGCGGCGGCCGGTGGCAGGGCTGCGATGCCCTGGAGGGTCTTGATTTCGGCCATGGCGGTACCTCGCTTCGTGGCGGGGGCCCCGCCCGCAGGCGGGGCCCCCCGATCCTACGCTAGCCCAGCAGGGACAGCGCGAGGCCCGAGGTCATATTGGCCTGGGCCAGGATCGACACGCCCGCCTGCTGCAGGATCTGGTTCGAGGTCATCACCGAGGTCTCCCGGGCGACGTCCACGTCACGGATCCGGCTGTTGGCGGCCGAGAGGTTCTCCGCCGTCATGCTGATGTTGCGGATCGACGACTCCAGCCGGTTCTGGATGGAACCGAAGTCGGAGCGCTTGCTCGACACCGCGTCGATGGCCGCGTCGATCTCGCCGATGGCCGTCTGGGCGTTGGCCGCCGTG
>JACZKN010000349.1 GCA_014859985.1 Candidatus Krumholzibacteriia bacterium
GCCCGCGTCGGTCCGGACGGCGGCCTCACCCTGGTCCAGGAGCTGGGCCGGGGAGCGGCCGAGGACCTGGTGGTGGTCGGCGGCCGCGTCCACGCCGCGGTGACGGACGGGCTGGCCACCTTCGACATCTCCCGGCCGGACACGGTGCTGCTGGCGGACCTGCGGCCGCTGAGCCGCGCCCGCTCCCTGGCCGCCTTCGGCGACCTGGTGTACGTGGGCGTGGCTCCGCCGGGCGCCCGCCTCAAGGCCTGGGACTTCGCCGGCGGGGGCGAGCCCGCCCTGGTCGTGGACGCCGGCGCTGCCGACCTGGCCGCCTTCTCCAGCCTGGTCACGGTCGGCGGTACCCTGCTGGTCGGAGACCGCTGGCTGCGCACCATCGACGTGGCCGACCCCCTGGACCCGGTCTTCGCGCCGCCGGCCGGCGAGCCCGCCTATCCCCAGGGTCTGGCCGTGTGCGGCGACCACGCCGTGGTGGTGGACGGGCCCCTGGCCGCGGTCTACGCCCTGGGCGACGGGACGGCGGTCACCCCGGAGGCGAGCTACTACCTGGGGCAGTCGATCCTGCACCTGACTGCGGGCGGCCGCGGCACCGTGTACCTCGCCCGCAACGCCAGCGGCCTGGTGGTGCTGCAGCCGGCCACCGGCACCGGGCCGGCGCTGGTCCATCCGGCCGCCTGGTTCGGCCCCCTGGCCGCGTCGGACAGCCTGCTGGTGACCGGGGCCGGCGGCACCCTGCGCATCTACGGCCTGGCCGACCCCGCCCTGCCCGCGTACCTGGGCGAGCTGGATTTCGGCGACTACGTGCGCAAGGTCTCGGTCGCGGGCTCGCACGCCCTGGTCTCGCTGGCCGCGGCCCAGCTGGTGCTGGTGGACCTGTCCGACCCGACCAGCCCGCAGGAGGTGGCCCGGGACCCGGACAACGTCGTGTTCAGGAGCTCGGGCGCCGTGGCCTGGGCGGACAGCTTCGGCCTGGACTACCATTCCGACGGCCTGCTGCGCATCGTGCAGCCGGGCGCCGGCGCCCACCTGGAGACCGTGGGCGCCGTGGCCAACCTGGGCGAGGGGCGGAGCCTGGCCCTGCAGGGCCCGGTGCTGTACGCCCTGTCCGGCGAAGGCTGGGGCGGGGCGTCGTCCGTGGACGTCCTGGACCTGTCCGATCCCCGGCACCCGGTGGCGGCCGGCCGCGCCCGCCGGCCGGAGGACAGCCTGACCCACCTGGTGCGCGGCGGCGACTTCCTGTACGCCCTGGGCTCCGGCGGGATCATCCGCCTCTGGCCCGACTGCCGCGCGATGGAGTGACGGCGATCCTGATCCTGCGCCATGGGGAGAGCTCGGCATGACCCCGGACAACGGACTGCCTCCGGGCCTGCACCTGATCGACCTGGACCAGCCGGACCCGGTGCTGGTGGGCCAGCGCCGCTTCATCTCCTGCTGGGCGCGCACCGCCGCGGACCCGACCTTCGTCGTCGATCCCGGCCCGCCGTCGACCGGCGAGCGCCTGGTGGCCGAGCTGGAGCGCCGCGGCCTGGGGCGCCTGGACTTCGTGCTGCTGACCCACATCCACCTCGACCACGGCGGCACCACGGCCCGGGTGCTGGAGCGCTGGCCGCAGGCGCGGGTGGTCTGCCATCCGCGGGGGCGCGCCCACCTGGTCGACCCGTCCGGCCTGTGGGAAGGCTCCCTGGCCGTGCTGGGGGACAAGGCCCGGGCCTACGGCGAGCCCCGCCCGCTGCCCGCGGCCGCCCTGGCGGAGTACGGCGAGGCCGCAGCGCGGGGCATCCGGGTCATCGAGACCCCGGGCCACGCGCCCCACCACGTCTGCTTCCTCCACGACGGCCACCTGTACCTGGGCGAGGCGGCCGGCACCTACGCCACCCTCGACCGGGGCCCGGACACCCCCGAGCCCTACCTGCGGCCCGCCACGCCGCCCCTGTTCCGCCTGGAGGTGGCCCAGGCCTCGGTGGACCGGCTGCTGGCGCTGGATCCCGTGCCCCACACCCTGCACTTCGCCCACCACGGGCGGCACACGGGAGGGGCGCGGGCGCTGCTGCGCACGGCGCGCGACCAGCTCGGCCTGTGGGTCGAGACCTGCCGCGCCGTGCGGGCGACCCTGCCGCCGCACGCGGACCAGGACGCGGTGTTGGACGCGGTCACGGCCGAGCTCGTGCGCCGCGACCCCGCCTACGCCCGCGGCGCCCTGCTGCCCGAGGACATCCGCGAACGCGAGCGCGACTTCACCCGGCAGTCCCTGCGGGGGATGCTCGGCTACCTCGACCGGGAGCCGGCATGAGCTTCGTCGTCATCTGCACCGTGGCCCTGCTGGCGTCGGGCCTGACCTTCTTCTCGGGCTTCGGCCTGGGCACCCTGCTGCTGCCGGCGTTCGCCCTGTTCTTCCCCCTGGAGGAGGCCGTCGCCCTGACGGCGGTGGTGCACTTCCTGAACGGCCTGTTCAAGCTGGCCCTGGTGGGCCGCCACGCGGACCGGGGCGTGGTGCTGCGCTTCGGCCTGCCGGCCATCGCGGCGGCGCTCGCGGGGGCCTGGCTGCTGCATGCGTTGGCCGGCCTGGCGCCGCTGATCACCTGGACCGCCGGCGGCCGGGAGCTGACGATCACGCCGGTGAAGCTGACGGTGGGCCTGCTGCTGCTGGTGTTTGCGGTGCTGGAGTTCTCGCCCCGCTTCGGCAAGCTGGCCTTCGGGCCGCGCTGGCTGCCCGTGGGCGGCGTCCTCAGCGGCTTCTTCGGCGGGCTTTCGGGGATGCAGGGGGCCTTGCGCTCGGCCTTCCTGGTGCGGGCGGGGCTTGCCAAGGAGGTGTTCGTGGCCACGGGCGTGGTCGTCTCGGTGCTGATCGATTTCACGCGGCTGGGCGTGTACGCCCGCGCCCTGGCCACGCACGCCGCGGACCTGCAGTGGGGCCTGCTGGCCGCGGCGGTGCTGGCGGCCTTCGCCGGGGCGGTCCTGGGCAACCTCTACCTGAAGAAGCTGACCATGCGCGGGGTGCAGCGCATCGTGGCGACGATGCTCTTCCTGGTGGCCCTGGGGCTGATCGGCGGCCTGCTCTAGCGGCCGGTCGTGCGGAATGCGAAGGAGCCGGCCCGTGCGGAGCCGGCTCCTTCTCGTCTGCGTCCCGCGGCGACGAGCGCTGTGACGAATCTGCTAGTAGTCCAGGTCGCCCGTGTAGGCGTCGATGTAGTACGGCGCCACCTTCACCCGCACCGACGAGGCCCACGCCTTCATCTGGGCCACGGCGTAGGCGTCGTCGGGCTCGGCGTGCACGTAGCCCTGCTGGTCGAAGCCCAGCATCTGGTAGTACGTGAACACGCCGTTGGCCATGGCGGCGGTGCCGTCGTAGCTGTAGCGCCGGGTGTCCGAGGCCAGGGCGATGACCCGGCCCGGCTTGTTGAGCGCGGTGCCGAAGGCGCCGATCTGGCAGGCGTCGAAGTTGAAGGCCATCTTCAGGCTGCCCACGTTGGCGAACATGCCGCCGAACCAGGCGCTGCTCACGTAGGTCAGGTCGGCCGAGATCATGTTGCCCCGCGAGCCGTGGCCCGAGTAGGCGAAGGCGATCTCGTTGCCGGCGATGCTCAGGGACACGAGGTTGGCCACCGCCGCCTCGATGGCGGCCCTGGTCGCGGCCCCGTCCAGGAGCGTGGTCACGGTGTAGCCCTGGCCCTGCAGGTAGTTCCGCCAGTCGACGGCATCGTCGTCGCAGTAGGTCAGGTCGTTGGCGGTGCCGGCGTAGTCGCTGATGCCGATGGCAAGGGCGTACTTGCCGCCGGCCTTGTCCGCGGCCGCCGGCGTGACCGCGAACACGTCCGCCGCGGTCAGGGTGTGGGCGAGCTGCTCGGCCTCGGGCCGCTCGTCGATGAACTCCGGACGCTGGTAGATGCTGCCGTCGACGCCCAGGTCTTCGGCCGGGGCGGTGGGGTTGTCGTCGCTGCAGCCGACGAGGGCCAGGGCCAGCGCGAGGCCGGCCAGCAGGATCAGCTTCTTCATGGACGGTTTCCTTCCTTGTGGCGAGTCGAGGTCAGGGGCCCGTGCCGCGGCTGTCCCTTCCGCGCCCGGCCGGAAGATGACAGGCGATATTCATTATCTACCGGCGGTGGCAGCGGGGAAGCGGAAAAATCACGATTTGGTGAAAATTATCCGTTGAAATAAAAGCGTTTAAGTGGGAGTTCCGCCCCCCGGGGCCGCCGCACGGCGGGCCCCCGGGGGCGGTGGCGGTGGCGGGATCAGCGGTCCCGGTTGCGGTCCATGAACGCCTGCATCAGGTCGATGGGGATGGGGAACAGCGTGGTCGAATTGTTCTCCGACGCCACCTCCACCAGGGCCTGCAGGTAGCGCAGCTGCAGGGCCATGGGGTGATCCTCGATGATGGCGGCCGCGTCGCTCAGGCGCTGGCTGGCCTGGAACTCGCCCTCGGCGTGGATGACCTTGGCCCGGCGCTCGCGCTCGGCCTCGGCCTGCTTGGCCATGGCCCGCTTCATCTCCATGGGCAGGTCCACGTCCTTCATCTCCACGGTGACGACCTTGATGCCCCAGGGGTCGGTGGCCTCGTCCAGGATGGCCTGGACCTGGGCGTTGAGCTTGTCGCGCTCGGACAGCAGCTCGTCCAGCTCGGCCTGGCCCACCACGCTGCGCAGGGTGGTCTGGGCCAACTGGCTGGTGGCGAAGTAGAAATCCTCCACGTCGATGATGGACCGCTCGGGCTCGACCACGCGGAAGTAGAGCACCGCGTTGACCCGCACCGAGACGTTGTCGCGGGTGATCACGTCCTGGGGGGGCACGTCCATGGTGACGGTGCGCAGGCTGACCTTCACCATCTTCTCGATGAACGGGACCAGGATGATCAGGCCGGGGCCGCGGTTGCCCACGTAGCGGCCCAGGCGGAAGACGACGCCCCGCTCGTACTCCCTGAGGATGCGCAGGGAGTTGGCCAGGATCACCAGCACGAAGAAGACGATCACGGTCGGGAACATCAGGTACATCACACGCTCCTCGGTTCGGCCGCGGGCCCGGCGACCGTGCGCGCCACGCGCACCGTGCGGCCCTCGACCCCCAGCACTTCGATCCGCGCCCCGGCGGCCAGGGCGCCGGCCGCCGTCGCGTCCCACACCTCGCCGTGGACGACCACCTTGCCCGGCCCGTCCGGGCCGCCGATGTCCTGCAGCACGCGCCCGGTCTCGCCGACCAGCGCCCCCTTGCCCGTGACCGGCCGCCGCCGCTGCCCGCGCACCGCCAGCCATACGCACAGCAGGAAGAAGCCGGCGAACACGGCCACCGTCGGCACCAGCACCCGCAGGCTCAGGCGGGCCCAGGGCGCGCTGGACGAATCGAACAGCAGCAGCGAGCCCAGCACGAGGGCCGCGACGCCGCCGATGGAAAGCACGCCGTAACTGGTCACCTTGACCTCCAGGATCAGCAGGATCACGCCCAGCAGGATCAGCAGCACTCCGCTGGCGTCGACGGGCAGGGCCTGGAAGGCGAACAGCGCCAGCAGCAGGCAGATGGCCCCCAGCACGCCCGGGGCGAACGCGCCGGGGTTGCTCAGTTCGAAGAACAGGCCGTAGATGCCCAGCATCATCAGGATGTAGGCCACGTTGGGATCGACCAGCATCTTCAGCAGGCGCTGGCGCAGGCCCGGATCGCGGAACTCCGCCGTCAGCTCCTGCGGCAGCGCCACCGTGCCCGAGTCCACGACCACCGCCCGGCCGCGCAGGCTGTCCAGCACCGCCGGCAGGTCGGGCGCCAGGAAGTCGAGGATGCCCCGGGCCAGGGCCTCCTCCTCGGTCAGGTTGAGCGCCTCGGTCACGAACAGGCGGCTGGTCTCCGGGTCGCGCCCCCGCTGGTCGGCGACGCTGGCGATGTAGGCCGCGGCGTCGTTGGCCACCTTCATGGCCATGGTGCTGTCCATCCCCGCCCCGCCCATCTGCACCGGGCTGGCCGAGCCGATGTTGGTGCCCGGGGCCATGGCGGCCAGGTGGGCGGCCACGGTGATGAAGGCGCCGGCGCTGGCGGCGCGGCTGCCCGACGGTCCCACCCACACCACGACCGGCAGGGGGCTGGCCAGCTGGGCCTTCATGATCAGGCGCATGGAGGTGTCCAGGCCGCCGGGGGTGTCCAGGCGGATCACCACCGCGACGGCGCCCTCTTCGGCGGCGGCCTCGAGCCCCTCCACCAGGTAGGAGGCGGCCACCGGGGTGATGGGACCCTGCCAGGTCAGGACGTGGACGGGGGCGGCGGCGGCCGTCCCGGCCAGCAGCAGGGCCAGGGCCAAGGCCAAAGCGGCCCCCGGGGCCGCGGGGCCGGGGCGGCTGGCGGTGGAATTCGCGTTCACGGTGTCCTCCCGGGTTCGGGGGCGCATCCCGAGGGCAGTATATACCATCGGCGGACCCCGGCCATAGACTTACCGGCCGGTCGCGCTTATATTCGCCGGATCATGAGGGCGATCATCGGCAAACTGGGGCGTTTGGTCCTCCACGGCCTGCAGAGCACCGGCCGCGGGGCGCTCCTGTTGCGCTCCATCGTCTTCCAGCTGCCCCACGCCTGGAGCATGCGCCGGGAGACCAGCGAGCAGATGCAGATCGTCTCGGTGGGTTCGCTGCCCCTGGTGGTCACCACCAGCGTCTTCGTGGGCGCGGTGACCGCCGTGCAGGCCGTCTACCAGATGCAGGCCTACGTGCCCATGAAGTTCCTGGGCACGGTCATCTCCAAGTCGGTCTTCATCGAGCTGGGGCCCGTGCTCATCGCCCTGGTGGTGGGCAGCCGGTTGTGCGCCAACTACGCCGCCGAGCTGGGCACCATGAAGGTGACCGAACAGCTGGACGCCATGAACATCATGGCCATCGACCCGGTGCGCTACCTGGCGTTGCCCCGCTTCCTGGCCGCGGTGCTGATGATCCCGGTCATCACCGTGCTGGCCAACACCATCGCGGTGGTCGGCGGCTACGTCGCCTCGGTGCTGACCCTGGACGTGACCAGCAGCACCTTCATCGAGGGCCTGAAGATGTTCTACAAGCACAGCGACCTGATGGGCGGCCTGATCAAGTCGTTCTTCTTCGGCGGCATCATCGCCATGAGCGGCATCTACTACGGATTCAACACCGAGGGCGGGGCCGAGGGCGTGGGCAAGGCCACCATGACGGCGGTGGTGGGCAGCTGCCTGAGCGTGCTGGTGGCGGACTATTTCCTGGCGATCATCCTGTTCCAGATCGTCTTCCGGAGCTGATGTGGCGACGAACGAGAAATGGGTGATCCCCCCGCCGCCGGTCCAGAGGGTGGAGAACCCGGCCGAATTCCAGGGCATCGTCCTCGAGGGCGTCTCCAAGGCCTTCGGACCGAAGGTGGTACTCAAACAGGCCGACCTGCTGATCGCCAAGGGCGAGACGATCGTCATCATCGGGCGCAGCGGGCAGGGCAAGTCGGTGCTGCTGAAGAATATCGTGCGGCTGATGGAGCCGGACGAGGGCCTGATCTGGATCGAGGGCGAGGAGGTCACCTCCATGCGCCGGGGCGACCTGATGGAGCTGCGCAAGTCCTTCGGCTTCCTGTTCCAGGGGGCGGCGCTGTTCGACTCGATGACGATCTGCAAGAACGTCGGGCTGATGCTCGAGGAGCACACGGACATGACGCCGGCGCAGATCCGCGCGCGGGCCTGCGAGTGCCTGGCCCTGGTGGGGCTGGAGGGATCGGATGACAAGCTGCCCAGCGAGCTCTCGGGCGGCATGAAGAAGCGCGCGGGGCTGGCGCGGGCCATCGTCATGAAGCCCCGCTACATCCTCTACGACGAACCGACCACGGGGCTGGACCCCATCACCAGCGACGCCATCACCGACCTGATCCTCAAGCTGCAGCGGGAGCTGGGCGTGACCAGCATCGTCGTGACCCACGACATGCCTAGCGCCTACAAGGTGGCCGACCGCATCGCCATGCTCAGCCGCGGCAAGATCGTCTTTTCGGGGTCCGTCGCCGAGGTCCGCTCGACCACCCACCCGATGGTCCGGCAGTTCATCGAAGGCAGCGCCACGGGACCCCTGGGAGCCTTCTGAAACGGGAGAGAAAGCAGCATGGACCGCAGGCAGAACGAAGTCCAGGTGGGGATCGTCACCATCGCGTCGCTGATGGTGCTCCTGATCGGCATGATGTGGCTGAAGGACGCCTCGGTGGGCGGGGGCATGAACCGCTTCCAGGTCGACTTCCCCACGGTGGAGGGGCTGCAGGTGGGCGACCGGATCCAGGCCCGCGGCATCCGTGCCGGGCAGGTGGAGGACTACGAGGTCATGGACGGCTTCGTGCGGGTGAGCATCAAGCTCGACGAGGAGATCGACCTGCGCGAGGACGCGGCGTTCACCCTGGGCACCAAAGGCATCGTGGGCGAGGTGGTCATCGAGATCCTGCCGGGGGAGGGCGCGGCCGTGCACGAGGGCCACATCTTCAAGGGCCGCACCGCCGCCACCATCACCCAGATGACCGACGTGGCGGGCAACTCGCTGGAGGAGTTCCGGCAGTTGACGACCCAGCTCAACGACCTGGTCACCGAGATCCGCGGGCAGGGCAAGGTGGTCGAGACCCTGGCCCAGGCCAACACGACCCTAGCGCGGCTGGACGGGTCCATCGCGGAGAACCGCGCCGCCATGGCCGCGACCCTGGCCAACCTGCAGGAGGCCTCGGCCGATCTGCGCGAGCTGATGGCCTCCGGCACCGTGGACAGCGCCTTCGGCAGCGCGGCCAGCGCCGCCGCCCGCGCCGACACGCTCCTGGCCGGCCTGGGTGCCACGGCCCGGCGCCTGGACCTGATCGTGGCCAAGCTCGACGAGGGCGAGGGCAGCGCGGCCCTGCTGCTGAACGACGCGGCCCTGTACCAGCGCGCCGATTCGACCATGACCTCGCTGCAGCGCCTCCTGGACGAGATGCGCCGCAACCCCAAGAAGTATTTCAAGCTGAACGTGTTCTAGACCGGAGGTAGCCCGATGAACGCCGATCCGCGCAACCTGGAGATGATCAAGGCCATCAAGGACGCCGTGATGGTGGAGATCAAGGGGCAGCAGCTGTACAGCCACGCCGCCCGCGAGACGACCGATCCCCAGGCCCGCACCATGTTCGAGATGCTGGCCAAGGACGAGGACGACCACGTCCGCATCCTCATGAACCAGTACCGCTCGCTGATGGAGGAGGGCCGCATGAACCTGGACGACGTCCACCCCGCGGAGGTCGACCATGGTTCCCACGGCATCATCACCGACGAGTTCAAGCGGTCGATCCGCCGCGGCAACTTCGAGATGGCCGTCATCGGCATCGGCTGCGACCTGGAGAACAAGGCCATCGCCTACTACAAGGAGCAGGCCCAGAAGTCCGAGGACAAGGACCTCAAGCAGCTCTTCACCTGGCTGGTGGAGTGGGAGGACGGGCACCTGGAGCAGCTGCTGGAGCTGGAGAAGATCTACCAGGACGCCTACTGGGCCGACCAGGGCTTCTCGCCCATGTAGGTCCCGTCCCCGACACCGATCCCCGCCCGCCGGCCCTGGCGGGCTTCCCGGACTCAGGAGCACGATGGCCTACGATCCCGCAAGCATCGAACCCCGCTGGCAGCAGCGCTGGGAACGCGAGCAGACCTTCAGGGCGGCCGACGGCGGCGACCGGCCCAAGTACTACGTGCTGGACATGTTCCCCTACCCCAGCGGCGACGGCCTGCACGTGGGGCACCCCGAGGGCTACACCGCCACCGACATCGTGGCCCGCTACAAGCGCATGCGCGGCTTCAACGTGCTGCACCCCATGGGCTGGGACGCCTTCGGCCTGCCGGCCGAGAACCACGCCATGAAGACGGGCACCCACCCGCGGCAGACGACGGTCCGGAACATCGCCAACTTCAAGCGGCAGCTGAAGATGATCGGCTTCAGCTACGACTGGGAGCGGGAGTTCTCCACCACCGACCCCGACTACTTCAAGTGGACCCAGTGGATCTTCACGAAGCTGTACGAGCAGGGCCTGGCCTACGAGGCCGAGGTGGCCGTCAACTGGTGCCCGGCCCTGGGCACGGTGCTGGCGAACGAGGAAGTGAAGGACGGCCTGAGCGAGGTGGGCGGCCACCCGGTGGTGCGCCGGCCCATGAAGCAGTGGATGCTGCGCATCACCGCCTACGCCGAACGCCTGCTCGCGGACCTGGACGGCCTGGACTGGCCCGAGCACATCAAGACCCAGCAGCGCGAGTGGATCGGCCGCAGCGAGGGCGCCGAGTGCGGCTTTCCCGTCGTCGGCACCGACCGCGTCCTGCGCATCTTCACCACCCGGCCGGACACCATGTTCGGCGCCACCTACATGGTGATCAGCCCCGAGCATCCCTGGATCGACGAACTGACCACGCCGGGGCAGCGCGACGCCGTGGCGGCCTACCGGGCCGAGGCCGCCGCCAAGAGCGACCGGGACCGCCAGATCGCCAAGGACAAGACGGGCGTCTTCACCGGCTCCTGCTGCCGCAATCCGGCCACGGACCAGGACATCCCCGTCTGGGTGGCCGACTACGTGATGATGGGCTACGGCACCGGCGCCATCATGGCGGTCCCCGGCCAGGACGAGCGCGACTGGGAATTCGCCGAGGCCTTCGGCCTGCCCATCGTGCGCACGGTGAGGCCACCCGCGGACTTCTCGGGCCAGGCCTGGACCGGCGACGGTCCGGCGATCAACAGCGGCTTCCTGGACGGCCTGGAGGTGGCCGCGGCCAAGGAGCGGATGATCATCTGGCTGCAGGAACGCGGCCTGGGCGAGCGCAAGGTCAATTACAAGCTGCGCGACTGGCTGTTCAGCCGCCAGCGCTACTGGGGCGAACCGTTTCCCCTGCTGAAGCTGGCCGACGGCACCGTGCGCCTGCTGGAGACCGACGAGCTGCCGCTGATGCTGCCGGAGGTGGGCGTCTACGAACCCGCCGGCACGGGCGAGGGGCCCCTGGCCAAGATCACCGACTGGATCGAGATCGACGACCCGGTCTCGGGCCAGCGCGCCCGCCGCGAGAGCAACACGATGCCCCAGTGGGCGGGCTCGTGCTGGTACTACCTGCGCTTCTGCGACCCCCGCAACGCCGGGCGCGCCTGGTCGCCGGAGCTCGAGCGGTACTGGATGCCGGTGGACCTGTACCTGGGCGGCGCCGAGCACGCGGTGCTGCACCTGCTGTACGCGCGCTTCTGGCACAAGGTGCTGTTCGACCTGGGCCTGGTCTCGACCAGCGAGCCCTTCGCCAGGCTGCGCAACCAGGGCATGATCCTGGGCGAGAACAACGAGAAGATGAGCAAGACGCGCGGCAACGTGGTCAACCCCGACGACGTGATCCGCGAGCACGGCGCCGACAGCCTGCGCCTGTTCCTGATGTTCCTGGGCCCCCTGGAGCGGGACAAGCCCTGGAACACCCAGGGCATCGAGGGCGTGCGGCGCTTCCTGGACCGGGTCTGGCGCCTGTACTTCGACGACGAGACCGACCAGTTGCTGCCCGCGGTCCGGGACGTGCCCGCCGACGAGGACGTCCTGCGCGTGCTGCACCGCACCATCGACGCCGTGACCGGCATGACCGAGGACCTGCGCTTCAACACCGCCATCAGCCAGCTGATGGTCTGCGTCAACGAGCTGAACCAGCACCAGGTGCGCCCGCGCGCCGTGCTGGAGGCGTTCGTGCTGCTGCTGGCGCCCTACGCGCCGCACCTGGCCGAGGAGATCTGGGCCCGCCTGGGCCACGCCGAGTCCCTGGCCCGGGCGCCCTGGCCCGCCGCCGACCCGCGCTACCTGGTCGCCGACACGGTGACGGTGGTGGTGCAGGTCAACGGCAAGGTGCGCGACCAGCTCGAGGTGCCGGCCGACGCGGACAAGGACGCGGTCATCGCCCAGGCCCGGGCCGCGCAGAAGATCGTGCCTTGGCTCGCGGGCAAGACCGTGGTCAAGGAGATCTACGTCGCCGGCAAGCTGGTGAATATCGTGGTGAAGTAGCCGGGATCGTTTGTCACTCGGGGCCGGCCCTGCGCCATCGCCGCACCGCCAGCCCGTACACCACGAGGTTGACCAGCAGCACCGCGCCGCCCAGGACCAGCTGCGCCTCCCGGGTCAGCCCCGGCGGATACACGAGGGGCGCCAGGTAGTGGTCGATGAAGCCGCCCGTGTAGCCGTCGGTCCCGGCGGCTTGCCGCAGGCGGATCTCCAGGGGGGTCAGGGGGCAGATCCACCCGCCGAATTCGATGGCCGCACCGTAGAGGGCGCACGGCAGGTGCAGCAAGGCCAGCCGCGGCCGGCGCACCACGATAAGACCACCCGCCACGACGAAGGCGATGAAGGCGAAGTGGATGACCATGACGAGTTCTGCAGCGAGCCCGGCCAACATGGCCCCAGTGTCCGGTGCCTGCGGCCCGCCGTCAATCGCCCTCCGTCAACCGCGATCGTCAACCGCCCGCCCGCAGCGTCTGCTCCGTCGCCAGGCTCCCTAGAACCACGCCGACATCACCGTCCAGGCCGCCCAGTCGAAGGGGTGCCGGATCCCGTGCGGCCCCTGCATGGCCCGCCGCCGTTCGGCCGAGACCGCCGCGGTGAGGTCCTGCCCGTCCTCCTGCCACGCGGCGAGGATGCGCTGGGGCTCGACGACCGAGCCCTCGTCCCGCACCCGCCAGAAGGTCTGGATCACCGCGTCCGCCCCGGCGTCCAGGAATGCGTCCCCCAGGCTGGGCGTGGTGGTCAGCCCGTCCACGTAGGGGGCGCCGGTGGCGCAACCCGAGAGCACCACCAGGCGGCAGCGGTCCAGGCGCGCCGCGAGCACGTCCTGCAGGTCCAGGCCGGGGTAGGGATCGCCGCTGGCGGCGGCGGCCAGGGGCAGCCAGGCCGAGAACGGCACTTCGGCGTCGCGCACGGCGTGGCCGATGAAGTAGATGACCTGGGCGTCGTCCCAGGCCGACGTCATCGCCGGACCGGTGGCCCGCGGGCCGGTCAGGACCCGGGCCGCAGGCAGGCGGCCGCTGATGGCCGCCAGCTCCGCGGCCCGGGTCCTGA
>JACZKN010000350.1 GCA_014859985.1 Candidatus Krumholzibacteriia bacterium
GAAGAACAGGGTGGCCAGCAGCACGCGGCGGAAGTCGCCGGTGACCGAGCGCAGTCGGTTCACGCGGCGGCCGCCGATCGGCCCGGCAGCGGGAAGGCCCCCGCGTGAACCGACTGCGCTCGGTCACCGGCGACTTCCGCCGCGTGCTGCTGGCCACCCTGTTCTTCGGGGCCGCGGCCGGCGTCATCGCCTCGACCCTGAACAACTACCTGTCCGACGTCCACGGCTTCGACGCCGGCGAGCGCGGCTGGCTGGAACTACCGCGGGAACTGCCGGGGTTCGTCATCATGTTCGTGGTGGCGGCGCTGCTGCTGCGCCTGCGCGAAAGCCGCATGGCGGCCCTGGCCATGGTGTTCACCGGTCTGGGCATGCTGGGCCTGGGCTACCTGGCGCCGGGCACCGCCCTGGTCGTCGTGTTCGTCGTGGTCTGGTCCCTGGGCGACCACATCATCTTCGCGGTGGAGGGCCCGTTGGGCCTGAAGCTGGCGAAGGCCGGGGGCGAGGGGCGGCGCCTGGGCCAGCTGGGCGGGGCCCGCAACCTGGGCACCATCGTGGGCGTGGGTGCGGTGTGGCTGCTGGCCCGGCTGGCGGGCGACCGTTACGACCTGTTCTACCTGGTGGGCGGCGTCTGCGCCGCGCTCGCCGGCTGGTTCTACTTCCGCCTCGGCATCGGCCATGGCGAGCCGCCTTCGCGCAAGCTCGTGTACCGGCGCGAGTACCACCTGTTCTACGCCATCAGCGCGCTCTTCGGCATCCGCAAGCAGGTCTTCCTGGTCTTCGGCACCTGGGTGCTGGTCTCGCTGCACGGCGTGCCGGTGGCGACGATCGCGCTGCTGTACTTCGTGGCCGCGGCCCTGGGGGTGGTCCTGCGGCCGCTCCTGGGCGACGTCATCGACTGGCTGGGCGAGCGCAGGGTGCTGGCCGCGGACGAGCTCCTGCTGTTGGCGGTGTGCCTGGTCTACGCCTTCGCCGGCGACCTGCTGCCCGAGCCCTGGGACCTGCGGCTGCTCTACGGGGCCTACGTGCTGGACAGCGTGCTGTTCGCCCTGCGCGTGGCGCGCACCACCTACCTGAAGAAGATCGCCGTCGACCCTGCGGACATCACGCCCACCATCAGCCTGGGCATCACCATCGACCACCTGGTCGCCATGAGCCTGCCCGTGCTGTCGGGCTGGATCTGGGAGCGCTACGGGCACCAGTGGGTGTTCATGCTGGCGGGCGCCATCGCGCTCGGCGGCTTCTTCGTGTGCCTGCGCATCCGGGTGCCGGCCGGGCCTGCGCCGGCCGTGGCGGCGGTGCCGGCGCCCCAGCCGGGCGGAGGGCCCGCGTGAGCGGCGTCGACCTGCTGGGCTATGCCGCCACCGTGCTGGTCGTCGGGGCCATGCTGATGGGCTCGCTGGTGCGGCTGCGCCTGTTGAACATGGCCGGGGCGGCGGCCTTCGGGGTGTACGGGGTGCTGGTGGACTCGATGCCCCTGGTGGTGACCAACGCCATCATCGTGGTTGTCCACGCCTGGAAACTGATCAGCATCGCCCGTCACCGGGCGGACCTGGCGGTGCTGCCGGCGTCCGGGCCCGCGGCGCCCCTGCTGCGGCGCTTCCTGCAGGTCCACGGGGCCGAGATCGCCCGTTCCCACCCGGAATTCGACCTGGACCGCCTGGACGGGCCGGGCCTGGCCTACGTCATGCGGGATGCGGCCGTGGCCGGACTCTTCGCCTGGACCGAGGACCGCGGTACGGTGCGGATCCACCTGGACTACGTGCTGCCGGCCTACCGGGACCTGCGCTGCGCCATGGTGTTCCTGGACCACCAGCAGGCCGGGTGGCGGGCCCGCGGGCTGGACCGGCTGGACTGCCCCCCCGCAGGGCAGATCCGGCGGGACGCGCGCCGGGCGTGGGGGCTGCTGCGGCCCCATCCGCTGCCCGGGGGGCTGGTGGCGGCGCGCCGCGCTTGAGGCTGGCGCAATCGCCCGCTTCGTAGCATCATTATTGCGCAAATCATGCGTTGCCGTAACCGCTGCCGCCACCGCTGCCCGGCGCAGGGGAAGAAGAGGTTGCCGTGAGGACGTCCCGCCACCTGGCGCTCCTGCCGCTGCTGGCCGCGGCCTGCTGGGGCTTGGCTTCCTGCGGGGGGTCCGACACCAGCACGCCGCCTCCGGCGGCTGACAATCCCTTTGCCGAGGCGGCGGTGGGGACCGACTCGACCCTCGAGGTCATGACCTGGAACCTCGAGACCTTCCCCATCAGCTTCGATCAGGACGACCCGCAGCCGGTGGCCGAACTGGCCACCGTCCGGCTGGTGACCCAGGCCATCGCCGGCCTGGACGTGGACATCGTTGCGGTGCAGGAGATCTTCCAGGGCAACGGCCACCCGGGGCGCAGCGCGTTCGACGCGGTGGCGGCTGGACTGCAGGAATGGGCGGGCTTCCGCTCCACGGCGGACGGCTACATGGACCTGGGTTTCTTCTACCGCGTGGGTGGCGACCTGGGCGACCCGACCTTCACCGACATCCTGACCGAGGAAAGCTACGTCTTTCCGCGGCCGCCGCTGGTCATGCAGGCCACCTGGCGCGGCCGGCCGATCGTCGTCGTCAACAACCATTTCAAGTGCTGCGACGACGGGGTCGAACGCCGGCGCCAGGCCTGCCTGCTGCTCGAACAGTACGTCGAGGCCACCTTCCCGGACACGCCCGTGATCATCGTCGGCGACCTGAACGACGAACTGGACGACTCCCTGGCGGAAAACGTGTTCGCCAACTTCCTGGCCGACACCGCCAGCTGGCGCTTCGTGGACCTGGGGTTCACCCGGTCGGCGGGCGGCCCCGTGTCCTACCCCAGCTGGGGCAGCCACCTGGACCACATCCTGATCACCGACGAACTCTTCGTCGCGGCAGAAAAAGCGGAGGCGCTGGTGCAGGTGCTGCTGCTGGAGGCGTACCTGCCGGGCGGCCTGGGCGCCTACTACCGGGACCTGAGCGACCACCGGCCGGTGGTGCTGCGCATCACTCCCTGACCGCCGGCCGCCGTCACCCCGCGCGCCGGGGACTTCGCAACAGCCGCGGCGCCATGATCAGCGCCCCTCCGAAGAGCCCGAAGCCGACCGTCAAGGCCACCGGGTTGCCCCGGCCCAGGTCCTCGAACACGAGCTTCGCCAGGCCCAGCACCAGCAGCGGATGGACCAGCCAGCCCAGTTCCGCCAGGCGCGGGCGTCGCCCGACCATGGCCAGGGCGACGGCCGTCACCGCCAGCACGCCCGTGCGCACCACTGCCACGGCCGCAGGGGAGGCCGCCGGGGGCGACGCGGTGACCAGGCGCACCAGCAGCGTGACCGTGGCGTTGGCGGTCTCGACGTTTCGGGTCTCTATGGTCACGGTCAGAGGCGCGGCGCTGTCGAACCGCAGGTCCGCGAGCGCCGGACCCAGGCTCGCCCTGGGATCGACGGGGACGGCGTTCGTCCCCACGGAGACCACTCGGATGCTCGACACGGTTTCGGGCGCCCAGACCAGCGCCGGGTCGGAGGCCGGCTCAATGGGCACGCCGGGCGTCAGGACCAGGCTCTCGCCGCCCGTCTGGGCTTCCAGTCGGATGCGCCCTTCCCCTCCAGGATGGCCGTTCGTTCCGCCGCGCGCGGGGGGAACGGCCATGTGGTGAGCGGCGGCGGGAGTGGGGGAGCCATC
>JACZKN010000351.1 GCA_014859985.1 Candidatus Krumholzibacteriia bacterium
CGCCGCCGCCGCGCCGGCCGGCGGTCTCGCGCCCCGGTGGCAGGGCAGGACGTTGGCCGAGGCCCGGCGGGCGGTGACGGCCGAGTTCCTGCGGGGCTACCTGGCCGAGGTCCTGACGGCCACGGGCGGCCGCATGGGCGAAGCCGCCGCCCTCGCGGGGATCAACGTGCGCACCCTCTACGACCTGATGCGGCAGCAGGGGCTGCGCAAGGAGGACTTCCGGGCGGCGGACCGCCGCGCGGCCCGCCCCCCCGTCTAGAACTGGTTCCAGACCATCTGGTTGGTGACCTCGTGGTGGTACATGATCTCCGACCGCTTGATGCGGTTGCCCATCTCCCGAGGGCAGCGGTGGGCGCCCATCTCCTTCAGGTCGCAGTACTTGGCGTGGGAGTCGGCGCCCAGCAGCTCGCGCGCCCAGATGCTGCGCCGGTAGCTGCCCATGGCGTCGTAGATGTTGCCCGGCAGCAGCCGCTTGCGGACGCGCTTGGGCTGCGGCGCCCGCGGATCGGGCGCCGGCCCCTCCAGGCCCGTGCGCAGCAGCGCGTAGATCAGCATGTACGGGTTGGCGTCCGGGCCCACCGAGCGGACCTCGATGCGCTGCCCCGCGCGGCCTGCCAGGGGGATGCGGATCATGCTGCTGCGGTTGGTGGGGCTGGCCGCGATCTCGTTGGGGGCCTCGTAGTGGGGGTCCAGCCGCCGGTACGCGTTGACGCTGGCGTTGAGGATCAGGCACAGGTCCTCGGCGTTGTGCAGGATCCGGTGGGTGAAGTCCCAGCCCTGCCTGGACATGAAGTCCGTGCCCTTCTCGTCCCAGAACAGGTTCCCGTCCCGGCCGGCCAGGCTGATGTTGGTGTGCATGCCGCTGCCGTTGACCCCGGTCAGGGGCTTGGGCAGGAAGCTGGCGGTCATGCCCATGCTCTGGGCGACCTGGCGGCACAGCAGCTTGTAGAGCTGGATGCGGTCGGCGGCGATCAGCGCCGGCGCGTACTTGAAGTTCATCTCGAACTGGGAGGGGCCCACCTCGGGGTGGTCCTTCTCGTTCTCGAAGCCCATGGCCCGCTGCACCTCGGCTGCGGCGTCGATGAACTGGCGCAGGGGATCCTGGGGCAGGCTGTGGTAGTAGCCGCCGGTGGAGATCAGCTCGAAGTGGCCGGTCTCGTGGTAGGCGCGCTCGGCGTCGCGGTTGGCGAACAGGAAGCCCTCGATCTCGGCCGAGACATTGGCGACGATGCCCTTCTCCTTGTGCAGCGTTTCCGTGTAGTGCATCAGGCGGCTGCGGAAGTCGGCGGCGTAGGGCTTGTGGTCGCGGTCGAGCACGTGACCGAAGACGAGCACCTTGCCGGGGCCGAAGACGTCGGCCGGCATCCAGTAGAAGGCGCGCCAATCGATGCCCAGGCGCAGGTCGCTCTCGGCGATGCGGGTGAAGCCGCGGATGGAGGAGCCGTCGAAGGTCAGCTGGTCGGCCTTCAGCAGGTACTTCTTGTCGTAGTCCAGCATGTGGAGCCGGCCCTCGAGGTCGCTGAAGGCCACCGTGACGGCCTTGATGCGCGTCTCGTCCGCCAGGTAGGCCCGCCGCTCGGCCTCGACCTTGTCCATGGGCATCCACTGCTCCTGGTAGGCCTTGGACTGCAGGTTCAGCTCCTCCAGCTTCTCGTAGGGGATCTCCAGGAATTCGCGCAGTTCGGTGCGGCTGAGGTTCATCATGGACGTTCACGCTCGCTGGGTTGGGGGTGGCGGGGGGCGTTCCGGGAGGATTATAAAGCTTATTATTGTGGAAGTTAAGATAAAAAACAGGAATTTTCGCGACATTGACACGATTCAATAGGCATTATTGCCTATTTCTGCGCTGGTTACACCAAAAACCCCTTTCCGGCCCGGCGGGGGTGGCCGAAGCCTCCCCCGCCGTTGCCGGCCCCTCCTTCCCCCAGGGCTACTGCAAGAGTGTGACCTTCGCCCGGTGCACCGCGCCGCCGACGCCCAGCCGGGCCAGGTACACGCCCGAGGCCAGTGGCCGGCCGCCCTCGTCATGGCCGTCCCAGGCGGCGGCGTGGTCGCCCTGTTCGCGCCGCTCGTCCACGAGGGTCCGCACGAGCCGGCCCCGCGCATCGAAGAGTTGCAGCCGGACCGGCCCGGGCCGGGACATGGACCAGGCGAAGGTGGTGGTGGGATTGCAGGGGTTCGGCGCACAGCGCAGGACCCCTGCCGGGATGCGCGGCGTTTCGTCGACGGCGCTGATGCCCCCGGCCAGGCGCAGGTCCCATTCGGCGGCCCCGTTGGCGGACATGGTCAGCCAGGGCGTGCGCGGAAAATAGGGGTTGGTGCTCACCAGCCGCAGGCGCCAGTGGAGCAGGGCGCCGGACGGCAGACCCTCCACGGCCACCGCCAGATGCGCGACGCTGCCCGGCGCGCCGGCCGGAGCGCCGGTGTCGGTCCAGTCACCCAGGACCGTCCCGGTGCCGTCGTAGGGCCAGGTGTAGGGTTTGACTTCGCATTCCAGGCGCACGTCGTCCCGGCCGGCCGGGCTGCGGCCCCGGGCGCCCAGACCGAAAGCCGAAGGCGACGAGGCCATGCCCAGGGGCGCCAGGCGGGTGACCAGGTCGTGGTGCCACATGCGCGGCGTGCGGGACAGTCCGCGGTGGTTTCCCCCCCAGTAGAGGTAGGCGCGGCCTTCGCCGTCCTGGCCGGCTGAATGGCCGGGCGCGCCGACCACCACGTCGCTGAAACCGTCGCCGTTGAGGTCGCCGGCACACGCCACCGACGCGCCGTAGAGCGCGAGGGCGACCGAGCCGCCGTCGAACCAGTCGGAGTAGATGCTGCCCAGGCCCGCGGCCGAGCCCTGGAAGACCTCGGCCATGCCCGAGTCGGTCAGCCCGCTGTAGTTCACGCCCGGCGCGCCGACCACCACGTCGCTGTACCCGTCCGCGTTCACGTCGCCTGCCGAGGCCACCGACCAGCCGAAGTTGGCCGTCGGCGCCTCGTAGACCGCGGACCAGTCGGCGTTGGCCAGGGTGCCCGACACGGGCCGGTCCCGGCTGCCGTACCAGACCAGGGCCATGCCCTCGTCGGTGGCCCAGCCGTCGTAGTAGGGCGCCCCGACGATGACGTCGCTGCAGCCGTCGCCGTTGACGTCGCCGGCCGAGGCCACGCTCAGGCCCAGCTGGGCGCCGGCCTGGTCGCTCTGGGCGTACCACCAGGGCGCGTCCGTCTGCAGGCCGGTGGCCGAGCCGACGTAGACGAACACGAGGCCCTCCCGGTCGCTGGGATGGTCGTAGTGGGGGGCGCCGACGATGATGTCGCTGTAGCCGTCGCCGTTGAAGTCGCCGGCCGAGGCCACGCTGTAGCCGTACTCGGTGTCGGCGCGGCCGGTGTCGCGGCTCCAGTCGGGATCCGCGGGCAGGCCCTCGTCCGAACCGTGGAAGACGAAGACCATGCCCTCGTCGGTGGTTCCGTTGTCGTAGTTGGGGGCACCGACGACGATGTCGGCGTGACCGTCGCCGTTGACATCGCCGGCCGAGGCCACCGCCGCGCCCAGGTCCGAGCCCAGCTGCCCGGCATGGTACTGCCAGGTGGCGTTGGCCGGGTTGCCGTAGGGGACGCCGCCCAGGGCGCCATGCCACACGAACACGGCGCCATCGCTGCCGGCGTCCCGCGAGTAGTGCGGCGCGCCCACGACCAGGTCGGACAGGCCGTCGCCGTCGATGTCGCCCGCCGATGCCACCGACCAGCCGAACAGGGCGCCGGTCTGGTTGCCTTCCGCGTACCACGCCGGCACCACGGCCGGCCCCAGGTGGGCGCCCAGGCACAGGAAGACGACCCCTTCGTCGGCCTCGCCGTTGTCGTAGTAGGGTGCGCCGATGAGCAGGTCGTCGAAGCCGTCGCCGTTGGCGTCGCCGGCCGCGGCCACCGCCATGCCGAACAGGGCCCCGGCCTGGTTGCTTTCGGCCACCCAGCCCGGCAGGCGCCGCAGACCCTCGGGCCCGCCGTGCCAACAGGAGACCAGGCCTCGGTCGGTGCTGACGCCGTCGTAGAACGGGGCGCCGCCCAGCACGTCGCTGAAGCCGTCGCCGTCCACGTCGCCCGCCGTGGCCACCGGGCCCAGCCGGGCGCCGGCCTGGGAACCGCTGACGGCCCAGTTCGGGTAGGCCGTCGGGCCGTCGAAGTTGCCGTAGAAGAGTTCGATCCGGCCTTCGTCGTCCCCGTAGCCCCGATAGCCGACCAGCAGATCGGCATAGCCGTCGCCGTTGACGTCGCCGGCGGTGGCCACGTCGAAGCCCAGGGTCGGTTCGGCCAGGTGCGTGCCGTAGGTCCAGGCCGGGGTTTCGTCGAGACCCGACGCGGTGCCGCGGAACAGCAGGATCCGCGATTCCTCCGCGCAGTAGTCGTTGTCGGTGGGGCAGCCGACCAGCACGTCGGCGTACCCGTCGCCGTTGACGTCGCCCGCCAGCGAGACGGACCACCCCATGTGCAGGTAGTCCACGTCCGAGTCGATGGTCTGGGCGGTGTCCGCCAGGCCGCCCGGGCCGCCCCGGAACACGTAGATCGCGCCTTCCTGGGCGTTGCCGGCGCTCTGGTAGTAGGGCGCCCCCGCCACGATGTCGTCGTAGCCGTCGCCGTCGATGTCGCCGGCGCCGGAGACCGCATGACCCAGGTGGCTGCTGCCGACGACGCCGTTGGCGAACCAGCTGGCCGTGTGGGTCAGACCGCCGGGCCCGCCGTGGAACACCGTCAGGCGTCCGCGTCCGCTGCCACCGCTGGTCCAGGGGTCGCCGATCAGCACATCGTCGTAGCCGTCGCCATTGACATCGCCGGCGGTCGAGACCGCGTAGCCGAAGTAGAAACTGGTCTCATGGGTGCCCGCGTCGTCCTCCCAGTCGGGATCCACCGACGGTCCCCCGGGTCCGCCGTGGTAGACGTAGGCCCGGCCGTCCTGGTACAGCCCCTCGTTGTAGAGGGGCGCGCCGATGATGATGTCGTCATACCCGTCGCCGTCGACGTCGCCCGCGCAGGCGACGCTGTAGCCGAAACGGCAGCCGTCGCGCGGGCCCAGGTCCTCCCACAGGGGGTCGGTCCCCAGCCCGGCAGCCGAGCCCGCGTACACCCAGGCCTTGCCGGTGGTCAGGTAGCCCGTCTCCGAGTAGTAGGGCGAGCCGACGACGATGTCGCTGAACCCGTCTCCATTGACGTCACCGGCCGGAGCCAGGCACCAGCCGAACTGGGCGTCGTACTTGTTGCCCTCCTCGGTCCAGGTCGGGGTGGTCACGATGGGGTCGATGGTCACGGGGTAGATGGCGTCCCGGTCGTCGATGCGCAGGTCGAGGGCGCCCTCGTCCCAGACGATCTGCGCCGGCAGTTCGCGGTCCCGCGCGTCCCACGCGTGGAGGGCGCCGTAGGCCAGCACCGCCGCGCCGCTGCTGTCGACGAAGCGCAGGCCGCGGCCGTCGCCGCGGGCCGTCAGGTCGCCGTCGATCCGTCCCCGGATCAGCAGGGGACCCGCGCCGCCGGGCCGCGCGGCGACGGTGAAGCCCTGTTCCAGTCCGTCGGGACCGTTGATGTACCATTCATCGAGACCCGGCCGTGCGTAGGAAACGCGGGGACCGTCGGCGGTGGGGGTCCGGGCGGCCACGGCTTGCAGCTGGTCCGGACGGCCCCAGGCCTGCAGCGACCAGGTCCAGCGCCAGTCCTGCTCGCTGCCGCTGCGCGGGATGATCTCGACGCCATCGGCCCGGTACACCGAGCGCAGGCCGTGCCGGCGGTTGGGCGCCTGCCACCCGTCGCCCAGGGGGCCGGCGTGGTACTCGCGCGCCGTGAGATCGGCCGTCACCAGATCCCACCACGCCGCGTCCACGCCGGCCGGCAACTGGGCCACGGAGGCGGGGGCGGGGGCGGCCGTGGGCAGCAGGGACATCGCCGCGACGACGGTGCCCAGGGCGCCGAGACAGAAGACGGAGCGGACGACAGCCGCGCGGAATCGACGAGTTTCCATGGAAACGGACCTCCCCCGGGAACCGGCGTGCAAGGTCCGCTGCCGTGGGCCCCCGGCGGCGGGACCTCGACGCCGCCGGGACAGGTGTGCGTTGGTGGGACAGCGACACCGCACGCGATGACACAGGAAATCCCGCCGCCCGCCGCCAACGGGCCGAACCGGCCCGGTCCGTGTGCTATGATCCAGCCATGCGTATGCCGCCGATGGCACTGCTGCTGCTCGTGGTCCTGACGCCCGCCGGTACGGTTGCCGACCTGGACGCGGGGCTCGAGCGCGGGTGGGAGCTGCTCGACTCCGGAAGCAATGCCGAGGCGGAGGCCCACTTCCGGTCGCTGCTGGCATTGCGCCAGGCCGGCTGCGCGGCGGCCCGCGGCGTGGCAGAGGCCCGCCGACGCGCCTGCCTGCCACCGCTGGAAGTTGCCCCGGGC
>JACZKN010000352.1 GCA_014859985.1 Candidatus Krumholzibacteriia bacterium
GGCCGCCGCCGCCGCCGCTCCGGGCGCGGCCGCGACGGCGAGACCGGCAAGACGGCCGAGGCCGGCGCCGCCGCGGCGCCGGACAAGGAGGCGGCGAAGGACACGGCACGGGAGGCCGCCAAGGAATCCACCAAGGAAGCCGCCAAGGACGCCGCCAAGGACGCGAAGCCCGCGGCCGCCGCCGCCGCGTCCGCCCGCGGCGGCGATGCCGCCGAGCCCGCCGCCAGGAAGTCGACCCGCAGCAAGCGCTCGCGTAAGAAGACCGGGGACAAGACCGCCTCCGCGGCGACGCCGCAGGTAGGGGCGGCCGCGGCCAAGGCGAACGAGGCCAAGGCGAACGAGTCCCGGACCGCCGACGCCAAGGCGCCCGCCGCCGAGGACAAGGGAGCCGCGGCGAAGAAGACCACCACGAAGAAGACGACCAGGAAGACCACCGCCGGCCGGACCGCCACGGCGGCCCCGAAGAAGACGACGGCGAAGAAGACGGCCAAGAAGGCCGCCGACCCGGCAGACGCCGGGCGCAGAACCACCCGGCAGACCGGGCGCCGGCGGACGACGAAGAAGGCCGGCGGCGGCGACAAGCCTTCCGAATCCTGAACCGGGACCGCGTGCGCGAGCGCGGGAGGGCCCCTGCGGGGGCCCTCTTTCCATGCCGGTGGATTATGCTCAATGGCCGCCGCCCGTGGTCGATCACCGGAAGCGGACGACCGCCGCGGCGGGCCACGGGGGCCCGGCCGGGCCCGCCGAGCCTCGGGGGAGCGAGACCATGAGCCAATCCGCCCTGGACACCGCGAGCGCCCTGGACCTGCGCGCCGCCATGGGCCAGATGGACGGCGACGCGGAGCTGCTGCAGGAGATCGTCGGGATCTTCATCGAGACGGGGCCCGAGCAGCTGGACGCCATCGCCGGCGCCCTCGCCGCGGGGGACGCCGCGCAGGTCTCGCTGGTCGCCCACGGCATGAAGGGCGGGGCGTCCAACCTCTGCGCCGGGCGCTTCGTGGCGTCGGCCCGCGAGCTCGAACTGTCGGCCAAGCGCGGCTCGTTGGCCGGCGCGGCCGGCCTGCTGGCGCGCATGCGCGCCGACTTCGCCGAACTCGTCGAGACGGCCGCCGTGGTCGACTGGGGCGAGGTGCAGCGCTGCTGGCAGGACTGAGCCGCCCCGCGGCCCCGCAGGAAACGGAACCGCCGCCCGCAGGGGCGGCGGTTCCGTTTCCGCGGGTTCCGGAAAAGACGAGGGCGGGGGGCGGAACTGCCCCCCGCCCGCCCGTCCGCTCAGCGGTTCCGTACGTCGTCAGGAACTTCGTCCTGGGACTGGGGGACGGGCACGTCCAGGGGCTGCGCCGCCGTCGCGTCGTCGGTCGGGCCGGTGGGGGCGGCCGCGGCGGCGACTTCCATGTCGGCGGGCGATTGCGGCTCCGTGCCGGCTGCCGCCGCGACCGGGCCGGGGATGGTCAGGTTCGCGACGGTGAACGCGGCGGCCAGGGCCGCAAGATCCACCGGCGCGTCCTGCGGGCTCTCGACCAGGGCCAGCACGCGGGTGCGGCTCTCGTCGGCCCGCGCGTAGCCGGCATCCGCCTCCAGGGCGCGGGCATAGGCCTCGGCGGCGGCCGTGAAGTGGCCGTTGCGCTCCAGGGCGATGCCCAGGTTGTTCTGCACGCAGGCCGGCGCGCCGTCCAGGGCCGCGGCCTTGGCCAGGGGCGCCAGGGCCTCGCCGAAGCGTTCCTGCTCGATGAGGATCAGGCCGAGGTTGTTCAGGGACCAGACGTCGCCGGTGTCCAGGCCCAAGGCCTGCGCGTAGCTGGCCAGGGCCTCGTCGAGGCGGGCCTGGGTATGGCGGATGCGGCCCATGACGCGGTGGGCGTCGGCGTAGGCGGGATCCAGGTCGATGGCCAGGACGAGGCGCGCCTCGGCCTCTTCCACGCGGCCCAGGTCCAGCAGCACGCGGCCGTGGTTGACCAGGCTCTTGACGTGCCCGGGTGCCGACGCGACGGCGTGGGCCAGGGCCAGGTCGGCGGCTTCCGGCTCGCCGGCCTTCCAGGCCGAGAGGCCCAGCATGTAGAAGCCCCAGGCGTTGCCGGGATGCTCGGCGGTGTAGCGCGTGAACAGCTCGGTGGCGCCGGGGTAGTCCCGGTCGAAATAGGCCTGCTCGGCCATGGCGTAGGTGACGACCACGGGCTCGGGCTCGGGGGCGGCGACGGGAGCGGCTTCCGCCGGCTCGGTCTCGGCGGCGGCGGGCGCGTCCGTGATCCCGTCGGCCGGCTCGACCGTCAGCGCGGCCACGGGCTCGGCGACCGTCTCGTCACCGCCGGTCTTCAGGCCCACGAACACGGCGATGGCAAGGACCAGCACGAAGAGGATGCCGGCCTCGAAGAAGCGGAGCTTGCGCTCCTGCCGGGGGGTGAGGTCCTGGTTCTGCATGGTTCTCTCCTTCTTCCGGGGTGGCCGGCGGCGGTTCCGTTCCGCCGCCCTGTCGTGGCGCTTGCCGGGGAAGTCGCAAGAACGTGTCCGCAGGACAGGCGGCGGCCGCCCGGCATTAAGATGTTTGTATGTAATAATTTAACTAGGTATCGACCAGGATCCGGATGCGGCTGTGTGTCCATGGGGACACGTGCCGGCGTGGCCGGACGGCCCGGCTACAGGGGGAACAGCAGCGGCGTCACCAGCACCGTGACCACGCCGACCAGCACCATCAGCGGCGCCCCGACCCGCAGGAAGTCGACGAACCGGTAGCCGCCCGGTTCGACCACGAGGGTGCACACGGGCGAGGCCACCGGCGAGGCGAAGCCCGCCGAGGCCGCGATGGCGACGGTCATGGCGAAGGCCTGGGGCGAGGTGCCGAGGGCCTGGGCGGCCTGCACGGCGATGGGCGCCACGAGGACCGCCGTGGCCGAATTCGAGAGCAGGAGGCTCAGCCCGGCGGTCAGGAAGTAGAACACGGCCAGCATGACGATGGGACCGGCGCCGCCCAGGGCGTCCACGAGCGCGCCGACGATCAGGTCGGTGCCGCCGGTCTTGTCCAGCGCCGCGGCCACGGGCAGCATGCCGGCGATCAGCACCAGGCTGCTCCAGCGGATCGCCCGGTAGCCTTCCTCCATGCTGAGGGTGCGCGCGGCCACCGCGGCCAGGGCGGCCAGCAGCACGGCCGGCGCCACCGGCAGGATCCCCAGGACGATCACGGCCACCATGGCGGCCAGGATCAGCAGGGCCCGGGGCAGCCGACGCACCTCCGGCGCCGCGTCCTGGATCTCGGTGGGGGTGGCGAACAGGACGAGATCCTCGACGTCCGTGCGCAGGCGCGCGATGCGGCGCCAGGCGCCGGTCACCAGCAGGGCGTCGCCCACGCGCAGCCGGCTGTCCTCGAAGCCCTCGACGCGCTCGCCCTTGCGGCGGACGGCCAGGACCTGCAGGCCGAAGCGCCCGCGGAAGCCGGCGCTCCGGATGGTCCGCCCCAGGAGCTGCGATTCCGGGTGGACCAGCACCGAAGCCAGGCCCAGTTCGCGCAGCCAATCCTGGCGCTGCCGGTCGCTGATGACCTGCCGCGCCAGGCCCAGGTCGGCGGCGGCCGTCGCGAAGCCGTCGGACCGGTCGTAGAACACGAGCACGTCGCCCGGGCGCAGCTCGAACTCGGGCCCCGGCGTGACGGCGAGCTGCCGTCCCATCAGGCCCGCGCGTTCGACCAGCAGCACGTGCAGGTCGTGGTCGGTGCCCAGGCCCGAATGGCCCAGGGGCACGCCGGCCAGGCTCGAGCCGGACTCGACCAGCGCCCGCCGCAACCGTCCGGGCACGCCGAACTCGGCCATCATCTCGCGCATGCCCTGGCCCGCCGGGCGCGGCTCCACCGTGGGCGCCCCCGGCAGCAGCCGGCGGCCGACCAGCAGCATGTAGAGCACCGCGACCGCGAGCACCGCCAGACCGATGGGCGTGAAGCTGAAGAAGTTGAAGGCGTCGTAGCCGGCGGCCTCGAGCTCGGCGCTGACCACGAGGTTGGGCGTGGTGGCGATGAGGGTCATCATGCCGCTGATCAGGCTGCCGAAGGCCATGGGCAGCAGCAGGCGGGTGGCGTTGAGCCGGGTCTTGGCCGCGATGCCCTGCACGACCGGGACGAGGATCGCGACCACCGCGGTCGAGTTCATCACCGACCCCAGCCCCGCCGAGACCAGCATCAGGAGCGCCATGATCCGCCGCTCGCTCGACCCGCCCCGCGCCGTCAGCCAGTTGCCGACCGCCGCGGCGACGCCGGTGCGCCGCAGCATCTCGCCGATCACCAGGATGGCCGCCACCTGGACGACCACCGGGTCGCCGAAGCCGGCCAGGGCCTCGCGCACGGTCAGGACGCCGCTGACCGCCAAAGCCAGCACCACCAGCAGGGCGACCGCGTCGAAGCGCAGCCGGCCGGAGGCGAAGAGCACGGCGGCGGCGGCCACCACCGCGAACACGAAGTTGGTTTCCCAGGCCATGGCGCCATCCTGTTGGACACCGGACGCGGACGCCGGGGCACGGCGCAACGCCGGGCCAGTCTAGCAGACTGCGGGTGTTCCGCAACCGCCGGCGCCGGGGCCGGTGCGACCGCGATCCGGCCTGGTCTCAGTCCACCTGCCGCCAGGGCTCCGGCAGCAGATCAGCCGGCACCATGTTCAGCGGCCGGCCCGGCCCCTCGGCCAGGCGCTGCAGGTACTGCACGTCCAGGTCGGTCAGGCCCGGCGCGCCGATCGGTGGCACCGCGGCGGCGGTCGCCGCGTCCACCGGGGCGGACGACCCCGCCAGCCAGCCGTTCACCAGGTCGCCCAGACCGAAGAGCGAAGGCAGCCGCGGCAGCAGCGCCGGCAGCTCGATCAGCCGGCGCGGCGGGTACTCCACCACCCGCACGTCGCGCCAGGCGGGCACGCCCGCGGCCTCGCGGGCCGCCAGGATCGCCTCGTCGAGCGTCCCGAACCCGTCGCAGAGGCCGCGCTCGACCGCGTCTCCTCCCATCCACACCCGCCCCTCGGCGAGGGCGCGCACGGTCGCCTCGTCCAGGCCGCGGCCCGTGGCCACCGCGGCCACGAACTTGCCGTAGTTGTCGAGGATGGCCACCCGGGTGCGGGCCAGCTCCTCGTCGTTCATGGCCCGGCGGGGGATGCCGCCCAAGAACGGCAGATTCACCGTGGTCATCAGGTCGGCGTGGCGGCCGCGGCTGACGGCGTCGCTGGTCACGCCCATCTTCCCGGCGAACCCGTCGTCCCAGATCCAGCCCCCGATCACGCCGATGGAGCCGGTGACGGTCAGGGGCGTGGTCAGGACGCGGGTGCCGTCCATGCTGATCCAGTAGCCGCCGCTGGCCGCCACGTCGCCCTGGCTGACGATGACCGGCTTGCCCGCCTCCTTCAGCTGGCGCACGGCGTCGGCCACCAGGTCGCTGGGCAGGGGGTCGCCGCCCGGCGAATCGGCGCGCAGCACCACGGCCTTGACCCGCGGGTCGCGCGCCAGCCCGCGCAGGTACGCGCTGGTGGCCCGGCCCTTGATGCCCTCGTCCATGGCGCAGGGGCCCACGGCGTAGACCACCGGGATCAGGTCGGGTTCGCCCCATTGCTCGTCCCAGTACGCGCGGCCCCGGTCCGGGGGCAGGTCGCGGACCAGGCGGGCGCCGCGGTGCTCGCGCAGCCACTCGCCCAGCTCGTCCCAGCGGGCGATGCCGTCCACCAGGCCCGCCGCCAGGGCCTCCTCGGGCAGGATCAGCGCCTTGTCGTCCACCAGGGCGTCCACGGCCCGCGTGTCCAGGCCGCGGCCCGCGGCGACGCCGTCGATCACGGTCGCGTAGATGACGTCGACGATGCGCTGGCGCTGCTCCCGGTCGGCCTCGCTCATCGAGTCGCGGGCGAAGGTCTCGGCCGCGCTCTTGTAGGTGAAGTAGCGGAACTCCTGGAAGCCCAGGCCCAGCTTCTCCAGGGTGCCCTTGAGGTAGCTGCGGGCCAGGGCGAAGCCCGGCAGGCCGATCATGCCCCAGGGGTCGACGGTCACCCGGTCCGCGCCGGCGGCCACGTAGAAGAGCAACGGATCGAAGCGGTCGCCGTGGACGATCACCTCCTTGCCGCGGGCGCTGATCTCCTGCAGCTTGCGGCGCAGGTCGTACATCAGGGAAGGGCGTCCGCGCACGCCGGCGAGGTTCACCGCCAGCCCGTCGATGGCGGGGTCGTCGCGCACCAGGTCCAGCAGGCGCAGCAGGTCCAGCCAGGCCACGCGGGTGTCGTCGAAGTACCGGTACTTCTGGTAGGTGACGGTGCGGTTCTCCAGGTTCAGCGCGTAGTAGCTGACGGGCCGGCGGAAGGGGAAGTTCTGCTGGGCCACCTGGCCCCGCAGCGGCGCCGACGTACGCAGCACCCAGGCGTTCTGCACGTGGTCGCCGGCCGAGTCGTAGGCCGGCAGGAACGCCAGCTGCGAGGCGGCCAGGGTCACGCCCACCAGCGCGCTCCACTCGGGATCGCCGCCGCCCCGCGGTTCGCGGGCCCGGGCGCCCAGGTGCAAACCGCGCACCGGGCGCAGCTCCAGGCCGGCGCCCCAGCCGCCGTCCTGGAAGAAGGCGACGCCGTCCTCCACTGCCCAGTCCGCGAACAGGGTCAGCCAGTCGCGGCCCAGGGGCCTAAAGCCCAGGTCGAACACGTACTGGGCCGCGCCCGACTCGAGGCTCAGGGCGGCCGACGCGCCGAAGCTGGTGCGCAGGCCGGCGCGGCTGACCAGGCCCAGCACCAGCGCCTGCTGCCGGGGGGTCGCCGCCGTCTCGCCATTGGTCCAGCGGTAGCCCACACCGGCGGTGGTGCGGCGCTTGCCGGCGGCCAGGCCCAGCTGGTAATCGTACGTGCGCCAGGAGTCGTCCGCGGTACCCCAGGCGGTGGTGTTCATGGCGAAGTTGAGCCCCCGGCCCACGGCGAAGCCGTAGTTGTCGGGCAGGCTGCCCTCGTAACGGTCGCCGTACCAGAAGTCGGCGCCGGCGCGGTCCGAGAGGGCGAACGCCGCCGGGTTGAACAGGCCGGCCGCGGGCCCGCCCTGGACGCCGGGGCTCTGGGCCAGGAACCAGCCCTGGCTGCGGTAGTCCAGCAGCGGCACCGACAGGATGCTCCGCGTGCGGAAGCCCGTCTCGCGGTCCACGTCCGGGTTGAAGCGCGGGTCGGCGTAGGCGTCCGGCACGTTGAGCGTCTTGCCCGACTGCACCACCGCCCCGGCGAATCCGCGATCGGCCGGAAAGCGAATCTCGTCGGCGCCGGCCGCGACCCGGCTGACCAGCTCGTCGCTGTCGGCGTCGTACAGGAAC
>JACZKN010000043.1 GCA_014859985.1 Candidatus Krumholzibacteriia bacterium
GGGCGTCGGCCTGGCCCTCCGCCGCCCCCAGCGTGCCGACCCGGCGCCGGGGCAACGTCCCCTGCCGGGCCGCGGCGGCCGCCTCGCTGCGGATCACGCCGACCTGCGGGGACCAGGCGACGGGGGCGAACGCCTCGGCCAGGTCGTCGTCGTCGTCCCCGCTCCAGAATACCGGGACGGTGGGACGGCCGGCGGCGCTGAGGTCGCGGGCCAGGGCCACCGCCGTGGCGATCTTGTGCAGGGTGTACAGCGGCCCCCCCAGGAACCCCGGCTGCTGGCCGGTGACCACCACGCCGGCATCCCCGCGGCGCAGCGCCGCCAGGTCGGTCTCCAGCTGCCGGCGGTCGCCGTCGGTGGCCAGGTCGGCGGCCAGTTCCTCGGCCCAGGGCCCGGACTCCGCCGCCGTGAACCAGGGCGCGGGCCCCGGTGCGCCGTCCGTCTCGGTCCTGGCCAGTTCCGCGCGGGCGTCGGGGCCGTCGCCGCCACCACCGCACCAGGCGGCGAACAGGGCGTTCGTCCCCAGGGCCGGGCCCAGCGGGGCCCCTGCTACCGGGTTGCCGATCACGCGGGCTCCTGCACGGCGCCGCGCCGGTAGACCAGCAGCCAGCGGCTGCCCCCGCCCAGGGGCTCGCCGGCGTAGCCTCCCCAGGCCGCCACCCGTCGGAAACCGGCCCCGGCGGCCAGGTCGTCCACCTCCGGCAGGGTGTAGACCCGGACCATCTCGCGGTAGGCCAACCCGTCGCCGCTGATGCCCAGCGCCGCAGCCTCCGCGGCCTGTCCCGGCGCCGGACGCACCTCGACCTGCTTGCCGACGGTGGCGGTGGCCGCATCGAAGCGCCGCACTTCCCGTACCGCCAGCGGACCGCTGCTGCGGTCGCGCGGCCGGGGACGGCCGTCCCCCAGTTCGGCGCGGACCCGGTCGCCGTCGAAGAGATCCAGGCACCAGTGCCCCCCCGGCCGCAGCACCCGACCGGCCTCCGCGGCGGGCCGGGCGTTCTCGGCGTCGTCGGCGAAATAACCGAAGGCGGTGAACAGGGAGAGCACCGTGCCCAGGCTGGCGTCGCGCAGGGGCAGGCTGCGCATGTCCCCCCGCAGCAGGCGCGCGCCCGGCACGCGCTTCCGGGCCTCCGCCAGCAAGGGCGCCGACAGATCCAGGCCAAGCGGCCCATCCGCGGCGGTCAGCGCCTGCAGATGGCGGCCGTCACCGCAGCCCAGGTCCAGCACCGGCGGCAGGAGGGCGCCGGCCCCGCGCAGCAGGGCCAGGCAGCGCCGGGCCTCCTCCGCGTCCCGGTGGGCGTAGAGGGCGCGGTAGTGGGCGCCGAAGGCCGTGGTGAACCAGGGCTCAGCCACCCGTACCCTCCGGCGGTTCCCAGACCGACTCGCCGTCCAGCACGGCGCCGCGCACCAGCACCGAGTCCTTGGCCACGGGCAGGGGCCCGGGATGGTCCGGGGTGTAATGCAGCCCTCGGCTCTCGTGGCGGGCCCGGGCGCAGACCACGATCAGTTCCCCCAGCAGGGCGATGTTGCGCAGTTCGGCCAGTTCGGCGTTCGGCAGCGAGCCGGCATAGAGCCGCTCCACCGTCGCGCGCACCGCGCGCAGCCTGGCCAGGGCGATGTCCAGGCGTGCGCGGTCCCGCACGATGCCCACGTAGTCCCACATCACCCGCCGCACCAGGTCCCAGTCGTGCTCCAGGACCATCGCTTCCGGCCAGGGCGACCGGTCGTCGCTTGCGTTCGGGCGGGCCGGCAGCCTGGGCGGACGCCGGCCGAAGACCGCCGGCTCGGCGGCCACCGCCCCGGCGGCCCGGTCGGCGAAGAACACCGCCTCCAGGAGGCTGTTGCTGGCCAGCCGGTTCGCTCCGTGCACGCCGGTGCAGGCCGTTTCGCCGATGGCGTAGAGCCCCGGCAGGCTCGAACGCGCGTCCAGGTCCGTGGCCACGCCGCCGCACATGTAGTGGGCCGCGGGCACCACCGGCACCGGCTCGCCCGCCATGTCGATGCCGAAGCCCGCGCAGGTCTGCACCAGGTTGGGGAAGCGGGCCTCCACCTGGTCCCGGTCCAGGTGGCGCAGGTCCAGGAAGGCGCAATGGTCGCCGCTGGTCTTCATCTCGTGGTCGATGGAGCGGGCCACCACGTCCCGGGGCGCCAGGTCGGCCAGCGGGTGGTAGCGCGGCATGAATTGCTCGCCGCGGCGGTTGATCAGCACCGCGCCTTCGCCCCGCACGGCCTCGCTGATCAGGAAGCTCTTGGCCTCTGGATGGTAGAGGCAGGTCGGGTGGAACTGGACGAACTCCAGGTTGCGCAGTTCGGCGCCGGCGCGGAAGGCCATGGCCAAGCCGTCGCCGGTGGCGATGTCCGGATTGCTGGTGTAGCGGTAGACCTTGCCGCAACCGCCGGTGGCCAGCACCACCGCGTCGGCGAGGTAGACCCGGCGCACGCAGGTGTGGCGATCCAGCACCACCGCTCCCACCACCCGCGCGGCGTCGGGGCCCGTCAGGCCGAGCTCCCGGCCCTGGAGCAGGTCCAGGCCCATGTGATCCTCTTCGATGGTGATCTCCGGATGGGAGAGGCAGGCCGCGAGCAGCCGCGACTCGATCTCCCGGCCCGTCAGGTCGCGGCAGTGCAGCACGCGGCGCCGCGAATGCCCGCCCTCGCGCCCCAGGGCGAACCCGCTGGCGTCGCCCTCTTCGTCCCGGCTGAAGTCCACGCCGTAGGCCAGCAGCCGCTCGATCAGCGCCGGGCCGCGCTCCACCATGCGCCTGACCACGTCCTCGTTGCACAGCCCGTCGCCGGCGCCGAGGGTGTCGCGCACGTGCAGGTCGAAGTCGTCCAGGGGCGAGACCGCCGCGGCGATGCCCCCCTGGGCGTAGTTGGTGTTGGACTCGCGGCTTTCCTTCTTGGTGACGATGCGCACCGTGCCCCCGGCGGCGGCGAGCAGGGCGAACTGGAGGCCAGCTATCCCTGATCCTATTACCAGACAACGGCTTATGGCCGGTTCGGCAATGAAGGGCGACGCCATCGGCCACTCCCGGCCGGCAGTGTCGGGGGCCGGCGGCACGGGCCGGCCGCGAACCGCGGCGTTTCGGGCTAAAGCCGGACCGCAATCCGGCGAAAACTTAGGGGTCTACGGGAACATATAGCGTTCCCACGGATGTCTGTCCACCGGGAGGATGTTACAGTGAGTACCCGAGTCTTGAAGGCCGCCGCCCCCGTGGTCCTGCTCGTCGCCCTGCTGGCCGGCTGCAGCGACGACTCGAGCGAGCGGCAGCGGGTGGTGCTGGAAGTGGTGACCGTCAACAACGGATCGCCGCTGGTCGCCGCCTACCAGGAAGAGGACGAGACCAACGTGTTCTACACGCTGGACATGGTGCCGGTGGTGTTCTACGCCCGGCCCTACAACCGGTCCACGATGACCATCCCCGCGGACGGTCCGTACAGCTCGTTCATCGTCACGGGCTACAACCTGGTCTGGCATCCCGGCGCCAACGTGCCGGCGGGCCTGGACCTGAGCCAGTTCGACGCGCAGAACGTGCCGTTCTTCGTGCAGGTGCCCGTCGGTGACGAGGCGGGTTCGGCCCTCATGGTCGCCGACCGCGTGGTCAAGGAGGCCATCGGGGCCGTCCTGGGCACGCCCTGGGCGTTGGACCAGGACTTCAGCGCGTACCTGGAGATCCAGTTCATCGGCCACGCCAGCGGCGACGATCACGAAGTGGTCGTCCCGGCGGGGCTGGGCGTGAACTTCACCTTCGCCCTCTGGCGCGCCTAGCGTCCGCTCCCGGTCGCGGCATCCAGGCGCTCCCCGACCAGGTCGGGGAGCGCCCGCCTGCCTGTCCAGCGCACGTCCAGGCGGGCGACGGCCACCGGCAGGTCGTCCGGCCAGACAGCCGCCAGCTTCACCCAGTCCTTCTCCGTGGTGACCGCCAGGGGCGCCCCCGCCCCGCGCAGGGCCCCCGTCACCCGGGCCAGCAGCTGCCGGCCGTAGGGGGCGTGGTCGGTACACCGGATACTCAGGACCGGCGGCCCGCCCAGGGCCGCCGCCACCGTACGCTCGAAGCTCGCGGGCCGGGCCAGACCCGAAACCGCCGCCCAGCCCGACCGCGGCCGTTGCACCGGGTGTCCGTCCGCCCCCGCTACCGTGACTTCCCGCTCGAACCCGGCCACCGGTTGCGCTCCCGCGCCGGCAGTCGGCGGCTGCGCGGCCTCCACGAGCCAGAGATCGGCCCGCTCGGCACCGACCGCCGACTCCCGCCACGGGCCCAGGGGGGCCACCGGCCCGGTGGCCGGGTGCAGGACCTCGCCCCGGGCGTCCGCTGTCACCGTCCAACGGTCCAGGATCAGCACGTCCAGGTGCCGACCGGCGTCCGCGGTCTGGTGGCCGTCCTCCAGGATCACCACGCTGCCCGGCGGCAGGACCGCCGCCAGGTCCTGCAGGGCCCGCCCCCGCCGGCGCGCCTGGAAAACCGGCCAGCCCAGGGGTCCCAGGTGCCGCGCCAGCAACCGCGCCTCGTCCCCCGCCCGGGCATCCTCGGGCACGACCGCCGTCAGGCCGGGCAGGCGTGAGCCGTAGCCCCGGGTCAGGAC
>JACZKN010000353.1 GCA_014859985.1 Candidatus Krumholzibacteriia bacterium
ACGGCGGAGTGCCGGACGGCAGCGCGCAGGCGCGCGGTTCGGGGTCGGGGCATCGTGGCGTCTCCTGGGGCCGCGGCGTCGCGGACGGCCGGTCGGTTCGGGTCCGCGGGCCAGTATAAGTCATCGTGGCGGCCCGGCCCAGCGCGATCACGCCGGCCCGGCCCTCCCGGGGCTCAGGCCCGGTGGTAGGGCCGGCCGCGCAGGATCGTCAGGCCCCGGTAGATCTGTTCGGCCAGCAGCACCCGGGCCATCTCGTGGGTCAGGGTCATGCTCGACAAACACAGGGTCCGGTCCGCGCGTTCCCGGGCGGCGGGTCCCAGGCCGTCCGCGCCGCCCACCAGGAAGGCGATGCTGCCGTGGCGGCCCAGCAGGGCGGCGAACTCCGCGCTGGTCAGGGCCTCGCCGGTCTCCTCCAGGGCCACCACCAGCTCCGAGCCCCGGGCCGAGCCCAGGCGGGCGGCCATGGCGCGACCCTCCCGCTCGGGGTCCATGTCCTTGATCTCGGACACCTCGACCGGTGCCAGGGGCCGGATCCGCCGCAGGTAGTCGTCCAGCAGCTCGGCCAGGCGGCCGTCCTTCATGCGCCCCACGGCCAGGATCCTCAGCATCGGCGCCCCGCCTCCGGTCCCCCTATAACTCCAAGTGCGGTCTTCCGCAACCAATCACTCCTTGACACACTACCATGCCAAATATGTTATTCGCGCGGTAGTTGTCGAATTTTCGTCAACTCGATTGGTCCAGATTAGATTGAGGATGGACCGCATCCCGGCCGGGTGCCCCGCGGGTCGCCCCGCCTTCTGCAAGGTGACGGTCCGGGCAGCGCTCCGGGCCAAACGGAAACCGGGATACCATGACGAACAATCTCCCAGTCGGGGCCGTGGACGTCGGTGTCACCGGGCACTTCGCGACCGTCCTGGTCTTCGTCCTGGTCGGCTTCGCGTTCGCGGGCCTGGCCCTCGGCGTCGCCAAGCTCCTGCGCCCCAGCGCCCCCAATCCCAACAAGCTGACCACCTACGAATGCGGCGAGCTGCCCCGGGGCTCCTCCTGGGTCCGCTTCAACGTGCGCTTCTACCTGATCGCCCTGTTCTTCATCGTCTTCGACGTGGAGATCATCTTCCTGTTCCCCTGGGCGGTCGTGTTCAAGCAGCTCTACCCGGTGCCCGGCCTGGGCGCGGTGGTGTTCTGGGAGATGGTCATCTTCCTGTCGATCCTCTCCCTGGGCCTGGCCTACGTGTGGGTCAAGGGGGACCTGGACTGGGTGAAGAAGCTCATCGAGCGCCCCGGCGGCACCGACCAGGCGGCCGTGCCGGCCGACGAGGAGGTCACCGCACCGTGAGCAGGGACAGCACCACGCCCCCCGAGGGTTACGACGTCTCCCGCGAGACGATGCTCGATTTCAAGGTCGACCAGCAACTGCTGGAGGTCGTCGAGACCGACGCCAGGAACTTCATCCTGACCACCGTCGACGAGGTCTTCAACTGGGCCCGGCTCTCGAGCATCTGGCCCGTGACCTTCGGCCTGGCCTGCTGCGCCATCGAGATGATGGCCACCAGCGCCACCCGCTACGACATCGACCGCTTCGGCGCCGGCGCCTTCCGCGCCACCCCGCGCCAGGCGGACCTGATGATCGTCTCGGGCACGGTGACGGCGAAGATGGCCAAGCGCCTGAAGCTGATCTACGACCAGATGCCCGAGCCCAAGTGGGTGATCGCCATGGGCAGCTGCGCCATCGGCGGCGGCCCCTACTTCAAGTACGGCTACCACGTGGTCAAGGGCGTGGACTTCATGGTCCCGGTGGACGTCTACGTCCCCGGCTGCCCGCCCCGTCCCGAGGTGCTGCTCGAGGGCCTGATGCGCCTGCAGGACAAGATCCGCGGGCGCAAGGGACGCTTCGTGGCGCCCAAGTGGGTCCAGGACTACGCCAAGAAGATCCCCTACCGCAAGTAGCGAAAGGGCCGGAGCGACATGGACCACAAAGCCATCTTTGACCTGCTGGCCGAGCGGATCGGCGCGGGGGCCATCGCCTTCCACGAGGACCCCATCGAGCCCTGGGCCGAGATCGCCGTGGGCCGCATCGCCGAGGCGTGCCTGTTCCTGCGCGACGATCCGCGCCTGGCCTTCGACCAGCTGATGTGCCTGTCGGGCCTCGACTGGGACGGCTACGACGAGAACGGCAAGGGCAAGTCCGTGGCGATCCTGGGCTACCAGGACGACGGCACCCCCGAGCCCGGCGACCGCACCGCCACCGGCGACCTGGGCGTGGCCTACCACCTGTACAGCCACTCCCTGCGCCACAAGTTCACCCTGCGCGTGCGCATGCCGCGGGACCGGAACGTCGTGCCCACCGTGTCGGGCGTCTGGCCGACGGCCTCCTGGCACGAGCGCGAGGCCTGGGACCTGGTGGGCATCCGCTTCGGCGGCCACCCGGACCTGCGCCGCATGCTGCTGGAGGAGGACTGGGTGGGCCATCCGCTGCGCAAGGACTACGTGATGCCCGGTTCCTGGTCCGGCGTGCCCCTGCAGGGCCAGCCCTTCAGCGAGAACCCCTTTGCCCCGGCGGCGCCCGCGCCCGCGGGCGGCGACACCCCGGCGGAGGGCTGAGCATGGCGATCGAAGCGACCAACGGGAAGAAGGGCTGGGGCGACCAGGACCAGGTGCCGGGCATCAAGAGCGAGCTGCTCGAGCTGAACATGGGCCCGCAGCACCCCGCCACCCACGGCGTGCTGCGCCTGCTGCTGCACACCGACGGCGAGATCGTCTACAAGGTCACGCCGGTCCTGGGCTACCTGCACCGCTGCGCCGAGAAGATCGCCGAGGGCGTGGACTACAAGCAGTGGGTCGTCTACACCGACCGCTTCGACTACCTGGCGCCCATGACCTGCAACCACACCTACGTGACCGCGGTGGAAAAGCTGGGCGGGATCGAGGTCCCGGCCCGCGCCGAGCACCTGCGCATCGCCACGGCCGAGCTCTCGCGCGTCGCCAGCCACCTGATCGCGCTGGCCACCTTCGGCCTGGACATGGGGGCCTGGACGCCGCTGCTGTACTGCTTCCGCGAGCGCGAGGAGATCCTCAACCTGCTCGAGCGCATCTCCGGCGGCCGCATGCTCTACAACTACATGGTGCCCGGCGGCGTGCGCTACGACCTGCCCCGGGACAACTGGGTGGCCGACGTCCTCGAGTTCGTCACGATGATGGAGAAGAAGAAGCTGCCCGACTACAACACCCTGCTGACCTACAACAAGATCTTCATCGAGCGCACCTCCGACGTGGGGATCATCACGCGGGAGGACGCCTTCGCCTACGGCTGCACCGGGCCGGTGCTGCGGGGCTCGGGCGTCAAGTGGGACTGCCGCCGGGACGACCCGTACTCGCTGTACCACAAGTTCGACTTCGAGATCCCCGTGGGCATGGGCGAGATGGGCACCGTCGGCGACTGCTGGGACCGCTACATCGTGCGCGTGCGCGAGATCGAGCAGAGCTGCCGCCTGATCCGGCAGGCCCTGGAGCAGCTGCCCGAGGGCCCGTACCAGAGCATCGAGCTGAAGAAGCCGGTGCGCGTGCCCGCGGGCGCGGCCTTCACCCGCACCGAGACCGCCAAGGGCGAACTGGGCCACTACATCGTCGCGGACGGCGGCCAGAAGCCGTTCCGCAACAAGGTGCGCTCCTGCTCCATGTGCAACCTCCAGGTGCTCGAGAAGATCGGCGTGGGCCTGATGGTGTCCGACCTGGTCGCCACCGTCGGTTCGCTGGACATCGTACTCGGGGAGATCGATCGCTGATGGAAGCCATGTACGCGTTCTTCATGGACAAGGCCGGCATGGGCCAGGCGGGCGCGCACGTCACGGTCGCCGCCATCATGGCGACGTTGATGTTCATCGTCATGGCCCTCTGCGCCCTCGTCTTCACCTGGATGGAGCGCAAGGTCGCGGCCTTCCTGCAGAGCCGTTGGGGCCCCATGCGCACCGGCCGCTGGCAGGGCTGGGCCCAGGCGGTCGCCGACATGCTGAAGATCCTCGGCAAGGAGGACATCATCCCCGCCGAGGCCGACAAGGCCCTGTTCATCTTCGCGCCGCTGCTGGTGCTGCTGGGCTCGCTGCTGGCCTGGGCGGCGATCCCCTGGGCGCCGGGCTTCGTGGCCGCGGACCTCGACCTGGGGCTGTTCTACATCTTCGCCGTCAGCAGCATGGTGATCATCGGCATCCTGATGGCGGGCTGGGCCAGCAACAACAAGTGGGCGCTCTACGGCGCGGCCCGCGGCGCCGCCCAGATGGTCAGCTACGAGATCCCGCTGGCCCTGGCCGCGATCCCCGTGGTCATGTACACGGGCTCGTTGAACACGCAGGACATCGTGATCGCCCAGCAGGGCGGCATCTGGAACTGGTTCATCTTCCGCAACCCGTTCCTGTTCGTGTCCTTCTTCCTGTACTTCGTCGCCTCGATCGCCGAGACCAACCGCGGCCCCTTCGACATGCCGGAGACGGAGTCCGAGCTGGTCGCCGGCTACCACACCGAGTACACGGGCATGCGCTTCGCGTTCTTCTTCCTGTCGGAGTACGCCAACCTGTTCCTGGTCTCGATGATCGCGGTGCTGCTGTTCCTGGGCGGCTGGTGGGCGCCGATCCCGGGGCTCGATTTCCTGCCGGCGGCCCTGACCTTCGTGATCAAGGGCGTGCTGATGGTCTTCCTGAACATGTGGGTGCGCTGGACGCTGCCGCGCGTGCGCGTCGACCAGCTCATGCACCTGTGCTGGAAGGTGATGATCCCGGCCGCGCTGATCTGCACGGTGGGGGCGGGCCTGTGGATGATGGCGAGCGGCGCGGCCGGCTAGGGCGCGGCGCCGGGACATAAAGAGAGGCGACGATGGTCCAGTACTTCGCGGACATGGTGCAGGCGGTGGGCTCGGCCCTGCAGGGCATGGGCATCACCATCAAGCACATCTGGACGCGGCCGGTCACGCTCCAGTTCCCGGAGGAGCGCCAGGTCATGCCCGAGCGCTTCCGCGGCTTCGTCCACAACGACATGGCGAAGTGCGACGCGTGCAACATCTGCGCGAAGCTCTGCCCGGTGGACTGCATCTACATAGTGACCGAGGGCAAGGGCAAGGACCGCCTGATGACGCGGTACGCCATCGACTACAACAAGTGCATCTGGTGCTCGCTCTGCACCGAGAACTGCCACACCGGCTCGATCACCATGAGCCACGACTACGACCATTCGGTCTACGACCGGCGCTCGCTGGTCTACGAGTTCATGGATCCGAACGTGGCGAAGATCCCCTGCCACCGCCAGACCCGCATCGAGCAGGGCTGGTGGGTGGAGCCCAAGGACGACAAGGACGAGGGCGGCAAAGGAGACGACGCGTGATTACCGACCTGATCTTCGTGGCCCTGGCGCTGCTGACGGTGGTGCCGGCGGTGTGGGTCGCGTTCAGCCCCAACATCGTGCACGCCGGCTTCGCGCTGCTGTTCACCCTGCTGGGCGCGGCCGGGCTCTACGCGTTCCTGGGCGCGGACTTCATCGCCGTCACCCAGGTGATGGTCTACGTGGGCGGCGTGCTCGTGCTGGTGCTGTTCACGGTGATGATGACGCGGGTGCCGCAGCAGGGGCGGCGGCGCCACGGCCTGGACCACTACGTGCCGGCGGCGGTGCTCTCGCTGGCCGTCTTCGGGCTGCTCTACAAGGCCATCACGTCGGTGCAGTGGAACGCGCGGGCGGTGCCCGCCCAGCCGACCACGGCCGAGATCGGCGTCAACCTCATGTCCAACTACATCTTCCCGTTCGAGTACGTGTCGCTGGTGCTGCTGGCGGCGATGATCGGGGCGGCCATCCTGATCCGCGAGCACCGCAACGGCGACGGCCCCGACGGGGACCGGGACGAGGAGGTGGCGTCGTGAACGTCGGGCTGCCCCATTTCCTGACCGTGAGCGCGGCCCTGTTCTCGCTGGGCCTGTTCGCGGTGATGTCCCGGCGCAACGCCGTCGGCATCCTGATGGGCGTCGAGCTGATGCTCAACGCCGCCAACATCAACTTCGTGGCCTTCTCGCGCTACGTGCAGCACGGCATCGACGGCCAGCTGATGGCCGCCTTCGTGATCGTGCTGGCGGCGGCCGAGGCGGCCGTCGCGCTGGCCATCGTGCTGGCGATGTTCCGCAACTTCGGGACGGTCCACGCCGACGCCGTCCAGAGCCTGAAGCGATAAGGGAGACGTGCCGGTGATGAGCGACAACGCCATCCTGTATTCCGCGCTGGCCATCCTGGGACTGCCGCTCCTGAGCTACGTGCTGACCTTCTTCTTCGGGAAGAGGCTGCCGCGCCGGGGCGACTGGATCGGCGTCACGCTGATGGGCGCGGCCGAGCTGCTGGCGATCCGCATCTTCCTGGCCTTCTGGAGGATCGGCGACCCCTCGTACCGGGTGGAGGGTTCCTTCACCTGGATCGACCTGGGCGGCTTCCGGGTCGACGCCGGGGTGCTGGTCGACGGGATGACGGCGGTGATGCTGATGGTGGTCTGCACCATCAGCTTCCTGGTGCACGTCTACTCCATGGGCTACATGCACGGCGACCGCCGCTACGAGCGGTTCTTCGCCTTCCTCGGCTTCTTCTCGTTCTCGATGCTGGGGATCGTGCTGGCGAACAACCTGTTCTTCCTCTACGTCTTCTGGGAGCTGGTGGGGCTCTCCAGCTACCTGCTGATCGGCTTCTTCTTCCACAAGCATTCGGCCGCCAACGCCAACAAGAAGGCCTTCCTGGCCAACCGCGTGGGCGACTACGGCTTCTGGCTGGGCATCCTGGTCTTCTTCACGGCCACCGGCACCCTGAACTACTTCGAGCTCTTCGCCCACGTGGACGCCGGCACGGTCAAGGGCACGCTGCTGTCCTGGGCCGGCGTGGGCCTGTTCATGGGCTGCGTCGGCAAGTCGGCGCAGATGCCCCTGCACATCTGGCTGCCCGACGCGATGGAGGGCCCGACCCCGGTCTCGGCCCTGATCCACGCCGCCACCATGGTCGCGGCCGGCGTCTACATGGTGGCTCGCCTGGCGCCCCTGTTCGGTGCCGAAGCCCTGCTGGTGGTCCTGTACGTGGGCGCGGTCACCGCCTTCCTGGCCGCGACCATCGCCCTGGTCAAGACCGACATCAAGCGGGTGCTGGCCTTCTCGACCCTCAGCCAGCTGGGCTACATGGTGATGTCCCTGGGCGCGGGCGACCCGACCAACGGCATGTTCCACCTGACCACCCACGCCATGTTCAAGGCCCTGCTCTTCCTCGCCGCCGGCTCGGTGATCCACGCCGTGCACAGCCAGGAGATGCCGGACATGGGCGGCCTGCGCCGCAAGACGCCCGTCACCTTCGCCACCTTCCTGATCGCGACCCTGGCCATCAGCGGCGTGCCCGGCCTGGCGGGCTTCTACTCCAAGGACGGCATCCTGGGCTCGACCCTGGCCTTCGGCATGACCGACGGCCACTACCTGCCGTTCATCCTGGGCATCACCGCCGCCGTGCTGACGCCCTTCTACATGTTCCGCATCGTGTTTCTGACCTTCTTCGGCAAGCCCCGCGACCAGCACCGCTACGACCACGCCCACGAGTCGGGCCCGAGCATGACCATCCCGCTGGTGATCCTGGCGGTGCTCTCCATCGTCGCCGCGGGCTGGAAGACCGCCAGCGACGGCTGGTTCGCGAAGTTCATGGCGCCCTACGACGTGGCGGCGATCAGCGCGGAGTTCCAGCTCCAGGAGGCGCCGGCCGGCGCCTCCTGGAGCTGGAACTCCGCGC
>JACZKN010000354.1 GCA_014859985.1 Candidatus Krumholzibacteriia bacterium
GGCGAGTCCGTCCCCTCGGCCGCCCCGGCCCGGCGCGCCGGCGCCGCGCCCGAGCAGGAGTTCTTCGACTACCGCCTGATCGAGACCTCGGCCGGCGTGCGCCGGTGGGTCCTCGAGAGCAGCGAGATGCAGAAGTTCAGCGGGCGGGACGACGTGCTGCTGGTCACGGTGCGGATGGACTTCTTCCGGGAAGGGGAGCACTTCTCGGTGCTGACCTCCGACAGCGGCCGGGCCAACCTGGCCACCCGCGACGTCCACACCTGGGGCCGCGTGGTGGTGGTGACCGACGACGGACGGCGCCTCGATACCGAGGAGCTGTTCTTCGCCAACTCGACCCAGCTGATCACCAACGAGGTGTTCAACCGTTTCCAGCGCGGCGCGGACGTGATGACGGGAATCGGGCTGGAGGCCACCCCGGATCTGGAGTACATTGAGCTCAAGGGGGACGTGCAGGCCGAAGTGGTCGACGACACCGACACCCGAGGAGAGCGTCCTTGACCCCTGATACGGCTGCCGGCGGCCACCTCCTGCGCGCCGAGGGGCTGCGCAAGGTCTACCGCAAGCGCCCCGTCGTCGACGGGGTCGACCTGGAGCTGCACCAGGGCGAGGTGGTGGGGCTGCTGGGCCCCAACGGGGCCGGCAAGACGACCTCCTTCTACATGATCGTCGGCTTCATCTCCCCGGACGGCGGGCGCGTCCTGCTGGACGGGAAGGACCTTTCGCGGCTGCCCATGTACAAGCGGGCCCGGCTGGGCATCGGCTACCTGCCGCAGGAATCGTCGATCTTCCGCAAGCTCACGGTGGAAGAGAACGTCATGGCGATCCTGCAGACCATGCCCCTGTCGGGGGCGCGGCGGCGCGAGCGGATGGACGAACTGCTGGAGCTGATGGGGGTGGCGCACATCCGCAAGAGCCGGGGCTACCAGCTCTCGGGGGGCGAGCGGCGGCGCGTGGAGATCGCGCGGGCGCTGGTGACCGAGCCGAAGTTCATGCTGCTGGACGAGCCCTTCGCCGGCATCGATCCCATCGCGGTGGCCGATCTGCAGGCGGTGGTCGGCCAGCTCCGCGCGCGCGGGCTGGGCGTGCTGATCACCGACCACAACGTGCGCGAGACCCTGTCCATCACCGACCGTGCGTACATCCTGTACGAAGGGCGGATCGAACTGGCGGGAACCGCCCAGGAGATCGTGGGCTCGGACAAGGCCCGCGCCATCTACCTGGGCCAGGCGTTCCGGCTCTAGGGGCGGCACGGTGCCGCCCGGACGCCGGGGAGGGATCCCCGGCCGCGAACCGTAAGGAAGAGTGACCCGACCATGGCCCCGAACATCGGCATGTTCCAGAAGATGGCCCTGAAGCAGCAGCTGGTCATGACCCAGCGGCTGCAGCAGGCCCTCAAGCTGCTCCAGGTGCCCACCCTGGAGCTCGAGCAGATCCTGCGCCAGGAGCTGCAGGGCAATCCCCTGCTCGAGGAGATCGAGCCCGAGGACGAGCTGGAGGAGGGGACCGTCCTGGACCGGGAGATGTCCGAGCTGGAGGGCACCGAGCGGGCCAAGGAGGGGGCGCCCGAGGACGAGCATCGCGACTGGGGCGACAGCTGGGACGACGGCTTCCGCGCCGCCGCCACCACCGAGATCGGCTGGGACGACGAGGACGAGCTGGAGCGGCCCCAGAGGTACGTGCCGTCGGGCCAGGAGGACCTGACCGAGCAGCTGCACCTGACGGTGCCCGAGGGGCTCGAGCGGCGCATCGGCGAGTACATCATCGGCTGCCTCAACGGCGACGGCATGCTGGCCTGTCCCCTGGCCGAGGTCGCGGCCTACTTCGAGGTGGACCTCGGCGCGGTCGAGGCCGTGCTGCGCATCGTGCAGACCTTCGACCCGCCGGGCGTGGCCGCCCGCGACCTGCCCGAATGCCTGCTGCTGCAGCTGGAGGCCCGCGGCCAGGCGGAATCGGAAGAGGCGTACGTGGTGCGCCACCACTTCGAGGCGCTGAAGAACCGCAAGTTCGCCGAGATCGCCCGCGACCTGAAGGTCACGGTCAAGGACGTGCAGGACATCTCCGCGCGCATCGGCGAACTGGACCCGCGTCCGGGCCTGTCGCTGAACGCCGACGGCGCGCGGGTCATCGTCCCGGACCTGGAGGTGGTCAAGGTGGACGAGGACGGCGACGAGTACGCCGTCTACCTCAACGATGCCAACCTGCCGCGGCTGCGGGTCAGCCAGGCCTACGAGGGCCAGGGCGACCGCAGCGAGGACGCGGTGAAGTTCATCGACGAGAGGAAGAAGCACGCCGAGTGGGTCATCAAGACCATCGAACAGCGCCGCCGCACGATGATCAAGGTGATGGAGGCGATCGTCCGCGAGCAGAAGGAGTTCTTCGCCAGGGGCGCCATCGCGCTGCGGCCGCTGACCCTGCAGCAGGTGGCCACGGCCATCGGCATGCACGAGTCGACCGTCTCGCGCGTCACGCGCCAGAAGTACGTGCAGACGCCCCGCGGCGTCTTCCCCCTGAAGTTCTTCTTCAGCGCGGGGCTGGACAGCAGCGAGGGCGGCGAGGTGGCGGCCAAGGCGGTCAAGATCATGATCAAGGAGATCATCGCGGGCGAGAACCCGACCCGGCCGCTGTCGGACAAGAAGATCGTCGACATGCTGCAGGACCGCGGCCTGCAGATCGCCCGCCGGACCGTGGCCAAGTACCGCGAACAGATGGGGATCCTCAGCGCGCGCATGCGCAAGCAGTTCTGAGCCGGGGCCGCCCCGGCTCCCCACGAAGGAGGAGGCCATGCAGACGGAGATCACCACCCGCCACTTCACCCTGGGCGACGACCAGCGCGAGAAGATCGAGGAGACCCTGGCCAAGCTCGAGCGCTTCAGTCCCCGCCCCGTGCTGTCGTGCAGGCTGACCATCACCCACGAGGCGGGGCGGTTCGCCGCCGACGCGGTCCTGCGCCTGAAGAACAACGATTTCCGCGCGGAGGCCGCCGCGGTCGAACCCGAGTACGCCGCCGACGAGATCGTCGAGAGCCTGCGCAAGCAGCTGACCAAGTTCAAGGGCCGGATCAGCGGCAAGCAGAAGGGCGAGGAGGGCGGCCTCGGCCGGGCCATGGTGGACGACGGCGGCGTCTTCGCCGCGACCGACGCCGCCGCCCCCGACGAGGGCGGCGCCGAGGGCTTCGTGCTGCGGGCCATGGACCTGGCCGGCGCCCAGGCCGCCTTCGCGACGGCCGACCTGCCGTTCCTGATCTTCCGCGACGTGGAGACGTCGCGCCTCGGCGTGATCTACCGCCGCGGCGACGGCGAGCTGGGACACATGGAGGCGCACGAGGACTGACCGTCCCGGGGCGCGGAAGGAGCGACGATGGAGTTCCCGGTGACGACCCTCTACGAGCAGCTGCGCGAACCGCTGCTGCTCGAGCCGCTGGTGGAGGCGGTCGTCGGCGGCCGCCCCGTCGCCGCCGTCGACGTGCACCGTCCCGGCATGGCGCTGATGGGTTTCGCCGAGAACTTCCTGCCGCGGCGCGTCCAGGTCTTCGGCGAGTCGGAGATGGCCTTCCTGGCCACCCTCGCCGGCGAGGACCAGCGCCAGGCCGTCGAGCGGGTGCTGGACCTGGAGCCCCCGGTCATCTTCATCGCCATGGACCTGGAGGTGCCCGGGCCGATCCTGCAGCTGATGCGCGAGCGCCGGGTGCCGCTGATCCGCTCGGCCCTGCCGGCGGTGGAGTTCACCGCCGAGCTGACCCACTACCTGGAACGCGTGTTCTCGCCCCGCACCGAGGTCCACGGCACCCTGGCGGACGTCTACGGCGTGGGGCTGCTGTTCACCGGGCGCAGCGGCATCGGCAAGAGCGAGTGCGCGCTGGACCTGATCGAGCGGGGGCACCGGCTGGTGGCCGACGACATCGTCGAGATCACGCGCACGGGCGACGACGTGCTCATCGGCCGCTACCGCGACGTGCTGCGCCACCACCTGGAGATCCGCGGCGTGGGCGTCATCGACGTGCAGGCCATCTTCGGCATCAGGGCCATCCGCATGCAGAAGCGCATCGAGGTGGAGGTGCAGCTGCAGGACTGGGACGACGGGGTCGACTACGAGCGGATCGGCCTGGAGAACCGCTACGGCGAGATCCTGGGCGTGAGCATCCCGCAGGTCGCGGTCCCGCTGTTCCCGGGCAAGAACATCACGGTCATCAGCGAGGTCATCGCCCTGAACTTCATGCTGAAGATCTACGGCTACGACGCGGCCCAGGTGCTCAACGACCGCATCCTGGACACGATGCGTGCGAGCGATCGCCTGCGGAAGTACCTGGAGCAGGACCGGGAGTAGACCCGGCGGAAGGAAGACCGATGATCCGGTCACTCGTCATCACCCACGGCCGGATCGGCGAGGAGCTGGTCCGGGTCGCGGGCATGATCCTCGGCCCGCAGGAGGGCCTCGACGCCATGTCCAACGCCCACCGCTCGGCCCAGGACATCACCGAGGCGGTCCGGGCCTGGCTGGGTCCGGCGGCGGAGTCCTCGCCGGCGGTGATCCTCGTGGACGACTACGGCGGCAGCTGCGCGACGGCCTCCCAGCTGGCCTGCGAGGGGCGCAAGGACGTCGCGGTGCTCAGCGGCGTGAACCTGGCGATGATTCTCGGCTTCCTGACCTGGCGCGACAGCAGCGACCACGCCGACCTGGTGACCCGCCTGGTCGCCAAGGGGCGCGAGGCCATCGTCCGCCTGGGGACCCGCTGATGCCGGTGGCCCTGGCGCGGATCGACGACCGTCTCATCCACGGCCAGGTCACCGTGGGCTGGGGGGCCCAGCTGCGGCCGGACCTGATCCTGCTGGCGAACAACGCCATCGCGGCGGACGCCTGGCAGACCCGGGTGTACGCCAGCAGCGTGCCGCCCGAGGTGGAGGTCGCCATCCTCTCGGTGCACGCGGCGGCGGCGCGCCTGGCCGAGGCCGAGACCAGCGGCGAACGCATCCTGCTCCTGACCGGCACTCCCGGCGAGATGGCCGAACTGGTGCGCCTGGGCGCCCCGGTGGCCCGGGTCAACGTGGGCGGGCTGCACTACAGCGCGGGCAAGCAGGAGATGCTGCCCTTCGTCTACGTCGACCGCCAGGACCTGCGCGCCCTGCGCCGGCTGCTGGAGCTGGGGGTGGCGCTGGCCGCCCAGCAGGTGCCCGGAGGTCGCGCCCATCCCCTGGGCCGCCAGCAGCTGGACGAGATGGAGGCCCGGGTGTGACGCCGCTCCTGGCGGCGCTGGGGGCCGGCGATCCCGCCGGGGCGGGATTCGCCGTGGCGGTCCTGCTGGGGGCCCTGCTCGCCCTGGACGATACGGCGTTTGCCCAGACCTGGTTCAGCCAGCCCCTGACGGCGGCCCTCTTGACGGGCGCCGCGCTGGGCGATCCGGCCGCGGGGCTGGCCCTGGGGCTGCCCCTGCAGCTGGTGCTGGCGGGCAACCTGCCCGTGGGCCAGAGCTTCACCGGGGACGCCACGACCGCGACGGTCGCGGTCACCGGGGCGGCGGTCCTGGGCGGCGTGGAGTTCGGGACGGCGGCGGCGGCGCTGCCGGCGGTGGGCTGGCTCCTGCCCGCGGTCGCCCTGCTGAGCTTCGGCGGGCAGCATGTCGTGAAGCTGGAGCGGCGGGGCAACACCGCCTGGATGCTCCAGGGCCACCGCACCCTGCGCGACGGCGACC
>JACZKN010000355.1 GCA_014859985.1 Candidatus Krumholzibacteriia bacterium
GGCCCACCGCCGCCAGCTCGCGGCCCGTCTGCCGGTGGATCGCGTCGCTGTCCGGACCCAGTTCGGCCATCCAGCCCAGCACCGCCACGGCCCGGCCCGGTCCCGGCAGGGCCAGCAGCGCCCGCGCCGCGACCACCATGCTGCGTGGGTTGGCGTTGTAGGCGTCGTCCAGCACCCGGCGGCCCGCCAGGTCCAGCCGCACGCCGCGGTGGGGCGAGCCCGTGAACCCCGCCAGGCCCCGGCGCAGCGTGGCGTCCCCCACGCCCAGGGCACGTCCGGCCAGGATCGCCGCCGCCAGGTTGGCGCCGTTGTGCTCGCCGGGCAGGGGCACCGGCCACTCGCTCTGGTCGATCTCCAGCAGGCCGCTGCCGTCGGGCGCCGGCCGCCAGGACCAGGGGTGGTCGCCGCCCGGGCCGAAGGAGACCACGGGCGCCGCGCTGCGCAGCCGCCACTGGGCGAAGCCCGGGCTGGCGGCGTTGAGCACGGCGGTGCCGTCCGGCGGCAAGGCGGCCACCAGCTCACCCTTGCCCAGGATGATGTCCTCGAGGCTGCGGAACCCGGCCAGGTGGGCCGGCGAGGCGTTGGTGATGATGCCGACGGCGGGGTCGGCCAGGGGCGCCAGGCGGGCGATCTCCCCCACGGCCGAGGCGCCCATCTCCACCACGGCGTACCGGTGCTCCGGCCGCAGCCCCAGCAGGGTGACCGGCACGCCCAGGTGGTTGTTGAGGTTGCCCATGGTGGCGTGGATCGGGCCCGCCGCCTGCAGCAGCGCCGCCAGCAGGTCCTTGGTGGTGGTCTTGCCGTTGGTGCCGGTGACGGCGACGGTGGGCACGGTCAGGCTGCGGCGCCAGCAGCGGGCCAGTTCCTGCAGGGCGGCCACCGGGTCGGTGCACAGCAGCGCGCCGGTCCGCGGCGCCGCCGCCGCCCCGGCCAGGGGATCGGGTCCGGGCCCCCGGTGGGCGGCCGTCAGCACCCAGTGCCCGGCCATGAGGACCGCCGGCGCGAAGCCGCGCCCGTCCACGCGCTCGCCTTGCAACGCCACGAAGAGCGCGCCCGGCCCCAGCTGCCGGGAGTCGAGACCCGCGCCCAGGAACCCGCCCGGCGCCGCGCCAGGGTCGCCGGGCACGAGCGCGCCGGCCCGCTCGACCAGCATCCCGTCCAGCAGGCCCGCCCTGGCCAGGTCCGCGCCCGCCTGCCGGGCGGTGTAGAGGCGTTCAGCCACGCTGTGCCTCCCGGTCCAGCCAGGCGCGCACGACCTCGCGGTCGTCGAAGCGGCGGCGCTCGGCGCCGACGATCTGGTAATCCTCGTGACCCTTGCCCGCGATCACGACCACGTCGCCCCGGCCGGCTGCGGCCAGAGCGGCCTCGATGGCCTCGCGGCGGTCCACCACCACCGTGGGCCGGCCGGCCCGGCGCGGGCCGGCAGCCAGGAATCCCGCCTCGATCTCCGCGCAGATGGCCGCGGGGTCCTCGCTGCGGGGGTTGTCCGAGGTGATCCAGGCCAGGTCCGCACCCAAGGCGGCGGCCCGCCCCATCAGGGGACGCTTGCCCCGGTCCCGGTCGCCGCCGCAGCCGAACACCACCAGCAGGCGGCCCGTGCTCAGCTCGTCGCAGGTGCGCAGCACCGCGGCCACGGCGTCGGGCGTGTGGGCGTAGTCCACCACCGCCAGGGCGCCGCCGGGCAGGTCGAAGCGCTCGACCCGGCCGGGCACCTGCCGC
>JACZKN010000356.1 GCA_014859985.1 Candidatus Krumholzibacteriia bacterium
CAGCAGCACGGCGCCCAGCAGCGCGGCGCTCCGGAGCACGCCGCCGGCCAGGCCGAAGGCGGCCAGGCGGCGCAGCAGAAGGGCACGGCGGCTTGTCCTCACGATCATCGAACCTCGCTGGACGGCTCGGGTTGGCCGGCGCGCCGGCATCGTACCACGCCGCCGCCCCGGGCGCCCCTGCTGCTTTGCCCGGCCTCCGGCGCGGCTGCATCGGGGGTGGAGCGGAAGCGCTGGGGCGTGCTAATTTATAAGCTCGGCGGTCCCGGCGTGCGGGCCGCCAACCGGACCGCAACCTGCAAGGGACCCGTGGAATGAAGCGCCCCGCCTTCCGGTTCCTGCTCGCCGTGACCGCCGGCCTCCTGTTGGCGGCGGCCGGCGCCCGGGCCATGGTGCCCGGCGACATCCTGGAGCTGCGGCGGGCCCGCACCGCGGATCTCTCCCCGGACGGGCGCTGGCTTTTGTACACGATCTCGGCCTGGGACGATGTGGCCGGCCGCTGGCGCCCGACCCTCTACCGCCGCGACCTGGACCAGGGCGGCGACCTGCTGGTCTTCACCCCCGAGGACCAGGCCCGGGATCCGGTCTTCCGCCCCGACGCAAGGGCGGTGGCCTACCTGCGGGACACCGAGGCGGGCACCGAGGTCTGGCTGATGGACCCCGACGGCGCCGACCGGCGCCACGTGGCCGGGCCGGGGACCTTCGGGGCGCTGCACTGGTCCCCCGGGGGCGACGCCCTGGCTTGGATCGCCACCACCGCCGTGGGCGCCTACCCGGGGGAACCGGGGGTGCGCTGGGTGGACGACGAGCTGGGCTACCGCCGCCTGGGCGAGGGCGAGCGCGGGGGCGACCTGGCCCAGCTCTTCGTCATGGATCTCTTCGACCGGCGGCCGCGGCGCCTGGGGGACGCGCCCCTGGACGTGCGCAGCTGCGCCTGGAGCCCCGACGGTTCGCGGCTCGTGTTCGCGGCCAAGGCCCGGACCGACCTGGGCCGCACCCTGAACGAGGACCTGTGGGTGGTGGACCGCGGCGGCGGCGAGCCGCGGCGGCTGACCGCCAACCCCGGGCCGGACGCGGCTCCCGCCTGGCTGGCCGACGGCACCATCGCCTACACCCGGGGCGAGGACCCCCTGGGGGAGAGCAGCCCCAAGACCATCGCCGTGCTGGATCCGGAGGTGGGTGACGCCGCGCTGCTGGCCCAGTACGGCTACGACAACATGTTCTGGCGCTGGGCCGCCGGCGACGGGGCCTTCTACGTCCTGGGCGCGCGCCGCGGCACCATCGACCTCGTGCGGGTGGGCCCGGGCGAGCCCTCTTTCCTGACCGAGGCGGAGGGCAACTTCTCCTCCGTTCGCCTGGCCGCCGGACGGGCCGTGCTGGACGGCACGGGGCAGACCCTGCCGGGCGGCATCTTCCTGGTGGACCTGCGGGGCCGGGGCAAGGGACCGCGGGAGGCGCGGCTGCTGATCGACCCCAACGCGGAGTGGCGGCAGCGGGTCGGCCTGGTCGAGCCGGAGCCGTTCTTCGTCGAGGTGGACGGCGCCCGGATCGAGGGCTGGTTCTTCCGCCCCCCGGATGCGGCACCGCTGCAACGGGTGCCCGTGGTGCTGAGCCTGCACGGCGGGCCGGAGTGGATGTACGGCGGCTCCTTCCTGCCCGAGTTCCACATCCTGCCCCGGCACGGCTACGGGGTGATCGCCGCCAATCCGGTTGGCAGCACGGGCTACGGGTTCCCGTTCCAGGCGGCGATCCGGGGCGACTGGACGGACCGCCCCGCCCGCGAGGTGCTGGCCTGCGTGGACCTGGCGGTGGCCCGGGGCTGGGGCGACCCTGACCGCATCGCGGTGATGGGCGGCAGCTACGGCGGCCACCTTGGGGCCGCCCTGACCGCCCAGTCGGACCGCTTCCGGGCCGCGGCCCTGGACCGCATGTATCCCGAGCCCGCCACCTTCTGGGGCACGACCGACGAGAAATGGTTTCCCGAGTGGGAATTCCACGGCCGCCCGTTCGATCCGGAGGCGCGCGAGGTGTACCGCCGCAACTCCCCCTGGGAACAGGTGGACCGGGTGACGACCCCGACCCTGGTCAGCCACGGCCTCAGGGACTGGCGCTGCCCGGTCCAGGGCGGCGAGATGTGGTTCGCGGCCCTGCGCAGCCGCGGCGTCCCGGCCCGGCTGATCCGTTTCGTGGACGAGGGCCACGGCATCCGCGGGCCGCGTAATCTCGTGTTCTACCACGACCAGGTGCTGGCCTGGTTCGACACCCACGTGCTGGGGCCATCCCTGGAGGGCGAACCGTCTCATGAGTGATGCCCCATGAGCGACGCCCCATGAGCGACGCCACGAGAGCCGTGCGGGGCCGGGGCCCGACCCTGGCGCCGACTCCGTTGCGCCGGGCCAGCCTGTGGCTGGTCACGGCGGCCATGGTGCTGGTGGTCGGGCTGAAGTCCTACCCGCCGCCGGTCGGGGGCATCCCCTGGCACGTGTTCGGCTGGCCGCTGCTGGGCGCCGGCCTCTGGGCGGCGGTGCGCAGCGGACCGGCCGCGTGGGCCAAGAGCGCGGTGCTCTTCGCCTGGCTCATCGGCGTGCTGTTCGTCACGCGCATCGACGGGGACACGGGCAACAACCACGTGCTGGAGCTGGTGGTCGCTCTGGGGGTGGGCGTCCTGATGGTGCCGGCCCTGGCGGCGCGCCACTGGATCGGCGAGCCCCTGGACTACAGCTGGTTCCAGGGCCGCTGGTCGGCGAAGATGTGGTTGTGGCTGCCCACGGGCTTCGTGATCGCCTACGGCTTCCTGTGGCTGTACTTCCACGTGCTGACCCCGACCCTGCACCACAGCTGGCCCCTGCCTCCGCATGGGGAGGGCAGCACCGAGGCCCTGTGGCGCCTGTTCTGGGGCTGCAACTTCGTGGGCATCTGGGACGAGCTGGCCTTCATCAACTTCGTGTTCGTGCTGACGCACCGGCAGTTCAAGTTCATCGAGGCCAACATTGCCCAGGCGGTGTTCTTCACCAGCTTCCTGCACGAGATGGCTTTCGTCGGCTGGGGGCCGGTGGTCATCTACCTGTTCGCCCTGATCCAGGGCCTGACCTACAAGCGGACCGGTTCCTTGTTCTATATCCTGATCCTGCACCTGATGATCGATACGATCCTCTTCTACATGATCGCCAACCGGTGGTATCCGGGGTGGGGGTGGCATCCTTGGTGAGGCGGGCGGCAATGGCGGCGATCCTGGTGCTGTGCGCCGTGCCGGCGCTCGCCGGGGGCCTGGAGATGCTGCGCTTCGACGTGGACACCCGCCGCCCCCACGCCGAGGGCGAGGTGCACGTGGTGCGGGTGGACCCGGTCCGGTGGGAGCTGGCCGTGCTTTCGGCCGCTCAGCACGCCGACGGGAAGAAGCGCACCCTCGCCGCCTGGGGCCGCGAGTTCGGCCTGGAGGCCGTCGTCAATGCCGGCATGTACCAGGCCGACGACGCGACCCACGTGGGCTTCTGCCAGGTGGCGGGCAAGGTGCTCAGCGCCGGCGTGAACAACTACCAGTCGGCCTTCGTGAGCGATCCGGTGGACACGGTGGACGCGCCGTTCGCCCTGGTGGATCTGGACGAGACCCCGCTGGCGGCGCTGCGCCTGCGCTACCGCACCGTGGTGCAGAACCTGCGGCTGATCAAGCACCCGGCGCGCAACCGCTGGTCCCCGGGCCGCCAGCGCTGGCGCGAGGCGGCCCTGGCCCAGGACGACCGGGGCCGGGCCCTGCTGATCCTCTGCACGCGTCCGCTGGACATGCACGCCTTCAACGAGATGCTGCTGGCCCTGCCGCTGGGGGTGGTGGCGGCGCAGCACCTGGAGGGCAGCGCCGCCGCGGGCCTGTGGGTGCGGACGGCGGAGTCCGGCGCCGGCCGCGCGTCCACCGGCGGCTCCGCGGTGCCCAACGTGCTGGCGGTGCGGGCGCGGCAGCCAAAGGCGCCGCGATGAGGAACATCGTGCTCATCGTGGTGGACACCCTGCGGCCCGACCGCCTGGGCTGCGGCGGCTACCGGCGGCCCACCTCGCCCCACCTGGACCGGCTGGCGGCCGAGGGCGCGGTGTTCGACGCCATGTGGTCGGCCTCCAACTACACGGCGCCGGCGTTCACCTCGCTGTTCACGGGGCTGCATCCCCACGAGCACGGGATCTTCGACTTCACCGCCCAGGCGGGCGGCTCGGCCGTCTTCGACGCGGTGCGGGCGGCAGGGCTCGCGACCGGCGGCGTCGTGACGTTCCGCTTCTTCCGCAACCTGCTGCGCCACGCCTGGGGCGAGCTGGAGGCGGTCACCGACGGCCGCAGCTTCGACTACGCCAAGGACCTGCCCCTGGCGGTCACGGACGGGGCCCTGGAGTGGCTGGACCGGCGGGACCCGGCCCGGCCCTTCGGCCTGTTCCTGCACTACGACGGGCCCCACATGCCGTACCGGCTGCCCCCGCAGTACGCGGCGCTGTTCGACACGCCCGAGGCGGCCGGCGTGGCGCCCGACCTGGTGGCCACCCTCTTTCCCCAGCAGCTGGAGCGCCTGGAGCAGAAGCCCGGTCCCACCATCTTCCGGCTCATCGAGGCCGTGGAATGGGGCCGGCGCCGCCTGACCCCCGCGGACCTGGCCTGGCTGCGCGACAAGTACGACGCCTGCGTGCGCTACAACGACGAAGCGATCGGGCGCTTCCTGGCCGGGCTGACCGCGCGCGGCCTGGCGGACGAGACCGTCGTCTGCGTGCTCTCGGACCACGGCGAGGCCTTCTGCGAGCACGGCAGCTTCTCCCACGGGGGCATCGACCTGCACGAGGAGATCGTGCGCACCGTGGGCATCGTGCGCGACCCGGGCCGGCCCGCCGTGGCCGGGCGGCGCTTCGCCCGGCCCGTCAGCCACGTGGACGTGTGGCCCACCCTGCTGCGCCTGGCGGGCGTGCCCTGGCCCACGGCCGGGTTCAGCGACCTGCTGGACGGCGCCCCGGACGGCGACGGACCGCCGGTGTTCTGCCAGGGGAAGGCCAAGGCGGCGGTGCGGCGGGGGAACCTGAAGGCGATCGTGGCGAGGCCGAACCCGGGGTTGGCCAGAACGGCGCGCCTGCGCACCTTCGCCAAGCTGGCCCTGCGCCGCCGGCTGGGAACCCAGCTGTACGACCTGGCGGCCGATCCCGGCGAGACCCGCAACCTGGCCCACGACCGGGCCCTGGCCGCGCCCCTGCGGCGCCTGCTGCGGGAGCACCTGGCCACTGTCCGTCCGGCCGTGGCCGCCGGCGCCGGGCCCGACGAGGCCGAACGCCGGCGCATCGAGCAGGAGATGCGCGACCTGGGCTACCTGTAGATCCCGCTTCCTACCTGACCATCACCACGCGCCCGGTGGCCACCGCCTGGCCGGCCCGCAGCCGCACCAGGTAGACGCCGCTGGCGGCCTGCCGGCCACCGCGGTCGCGCCCGTCCCAGACCAGGGTGCGCTCGCCGCCGTCGAGGCGCCCGGCGTGCAGGCGCCGCACCAGGGCGCCCCGCAGGTCGTGCACGTCCACGGTCACGTCCGCGGCGGCGGGCAAGAGGAGGCGCAGTTCGGCGCCGCGGCCGCTGACGGTGCGCAGGACCTCCAGGCGCGGCCCGCCGGCCAGGGGCAGGCCCACGGCCGAGAGGTCGTCCACGCTGAAGGGCACGGCCTCGCCCAGGAGGCTGCGCTCGCTGCCGTCGCCCGCCCAGGCGCGCCACCAGTAGCTGCCGGCGGGCAGGGGGTCGGGGCTCCAGCTGGTGGTGCCGTCGCCCGCGGGCAGGTCCGCGGCCGCGGCCACCAGCTGGGTGCACAGGGCGTCGGCGTAGATGCGGAAGCCGTACACGACCGGGTCGCCCTGGGGATCGGCGACGTTGGCCACCGTCAAGACGGGCACCGGGCCGGTCGTGGTCCCGGCCGCGGGGGCCAGGGCCACGG
>JACZKN010000357.1 GCA_014859985.1 Candidatus Krumholzibacteriia bacterium
GATGGACAGGCTGCTGCGGCAGGCCCACGCCCAGGCGCCGCGCCCGGAGGATCCGGCGCGCGACCACCTGCGCGGCGAGCTCGTCGCCGGGCACCGCCGCGCGCATCCCCGCAACCGAAGGTGGAAGATCATGACCCACAGGTTCTGGTTCCGGCCGGCGTTGGCGGTGCTGGCGATGGCGGCCCTCGGCGTGGCCGCCTGCACGACGCCGACCGAGTACGAGGTCAGGATGGGGCAGCGCGTGACCATGCAGCTGGACGGCCCCGAGAAGGCGGCGGTCGCCGCGGTCGACGCGGTGGCGGCGTGGCTGGAGACGCGGCCCGGCGTCGAAGGGGTGATGGTGCAGCTGCAGGAGCGCGTCGGCGCCGACGGCAGCGTCGGGGCCGTCGGCACCGTGATGGTCTGGGGGCAGGCGCTGCAGGGGGACGGCCTGCGCGCGGACCTGGCCGCCGCGTTCCCGGACCTCGACCCCGCGGCGGTCACGGTCGAGGCCCTCGAGGGCACGGCGCAGGGCAGCCTGGCCGAGGCCATGGGCCACGCCGTGCTGGGCCTGACGATCGACGGGGAGACCGCCGACGAGGTCCGCGCCGGCATCCTGGCCCAGCTCGCGGCGGCGGGCTACAGCGGCGACGCCGAGGTCACGGTCGTCGACGAGGACGGCAAGCGGACGGTGAACGTCGAACTTAACGACGTGCAGACCGGCGGCGACGGTGCCTCCGGAGAGGTCGTCGTCGGACTGGAGAAGAAGGACTGACCCGCGGCGCCCCGCCGGCACAGCGAAGCCCCCGCCGCTTGCGGCGGGGGCTTCCTGCATCGCCGCGAATTCTTCCGATTCGGCCTTTGACCTGGATAAGTCTCCTGGAATAGAATGAACGCATCGTGAACCTCGGCTGAGATTGCCCGCGTTTCGACGGGTTCATGCTTGTCAGGACGTGTGCCCATATCTCGCAAAGGGGAATGCGATGAAGCACATCATTCTCCAGATTAATCTCCAGCTTGTCTTTTTCGCATTACTCGCAATACCCGCAGCTGCGCAAAGCCAAGATCAGGACCGGGTTGGCATCTATTTCGACCAGGATGGAAGCCGCGCTCGCCACGAGACCGCGGCTTCTCCCGAGATCGTCTACGCCTATGTGCTGTTGATGAACATCAGCGATGCCGAAGGTATTGCGGGTGTCGGCATGATGGGGCTGGCCTCCGACAGGATCCTGGGAGGAAGGTCGATGATCGGTCCCCAGAATTTCGTCTACGACGAATTCTGGTCGTTCGCGGCCGCGCCCTTGCTGCCGTGGGCATCGATCATACCCGTCGTCGAGATCGCCGTCGTCGTTGAGACGCCGGAAACGCGCGTCGACCTTTTCCTGGCCCCGTTCCCTGGGCAAGCGGATGTCGTGTACTTCGCCAGGAGCGGCGAGCCCGGTGCCGTCGTCGCCCTGTCGCCGCGCACGGGGACGTTCGCCGATCCCTTGGCGATCATCAACGAGAATGCGGCGGTACCGGACGAAGCGGCGTCGTGGGGCGAAGTCAAGGCCCTGTACAGGTAGGCCCTGGGGACAACACCAGGCCCGGGCGCTACGTTGCCGGTGCGGGTACGCGCGGTGCTACCGCACCAACATCAATTTCCGCACCGCGGGCTCGCCAAGCCCCTCCGCCAACCGCGCGAAATACTGGCCGCTGGGGACGCCGCGCCCGCGGTCGTCCCGGCCGTCCCACGCCACCTCCTGCTGTCCGGGGGCCAGGACCCCCTGCACCAGGGTGCGCACCAGCCGGCCGCGCACGTCGTACACCGCCAGTTCGGCAGGGACGCCGCCCTGCGCCGTGAAGCGCAGCACCGTCCTCGGGTTGAACGGGTTGGGGAAGTTGTCCAGCCGTGGCCGGGCAGCCGGCGGCGGCCCGTCGTCCACGCCGCTCAGCCCCGAGCCGTAGTCCAGCACCACCGGCACCAGCAGGGGCGAGCCGGGGTCGTTGCTCAGGATGATGATGGTGGCGGTGTGCACCCCCGGCAGCAGGCCGGCCGGATCGACGAAGACCGGCAGCTGGGCCTGGCCGCCCGGTGCGATGGGGCCGCCCGGCGCCGCCACCTGCAGCCAGGGACCGTCGTCGAAGACCCCGCTGACCAGCAGCGGCAGCACGCCGTCGTTGTGGAGGGTCAGGACGGCCGCGGGTCCGGCCTCGCCCAACTGGTCGAGGGCGGCCTGCAGGTCCACGAGCCCGGCACCGGTGTGGTTGTCCCGGCCGGCGGTGGCCGGCGCCGCGGTGATGTCCCGCGCGCTTGTCTCCAGGAGCTGGGCCAGGGCGGCCGGCGAGAGGCCCGGCGCGGCCTCCAGCAGGACGGCCGCCGCCCCGGCCACCAGGGGCGTCGCCATGCTGGTGCCCGAGTAGGCGACGTAGCCGCCGCCGCCGGTCGTGCTGGTGATCAGGTCGCCGGGCGCGGCCAGGTCGGGCTTCATGAGCCCGGGCGGCCACGGGTAGTCGCGGTAGTCGGCGTAGCCGTAGGGGTTGTCGTCGTCCCAGCGCACCGGCCCGGTGCTCGACCCGCTCCAGGGAACGTCCGTCACGGTCAGGGCGCCGACGGTGATCACGGCGGTGCCGCCGCCGTTGGGGGCGTACCAGGGGTTCGGGCAGTCGCCCGGGCTGGCGATGTCGTCGGGCACGGCCAGGTGCCCGCCCTGGTTGTCGCCGTTGCCGGCGGCGCAGAACCAGGGGATGCCCGCGGCCATCAGCACGTCCGCGTTGTAGCGGTTGGCCACGCGCAGGGCCCGGCTCGCGCCGGTCCAGCCGCCGCTGAAGCTGAACAGGTCCACGCCGCGGTCAAGGCCGAACTGCAGGGACTCCACCAGGTCGTCGTAGTACCCGGGCAGGCCGCGCAGGGCCATCAGGCGGGCCCCGGGGGCGATGCCCGTCAGGGTGCCGGCCGTGCCGTCGCCGGCGATCAGGCCGGCGGTGTGGGTCCCGTGCCACCAGTCGGTGTCGCCGTCGTAGGGATCGTTGTCCTCGTCCACGGCGTCCCAGCCGTGGTGCGGCCACGCCGTGCCGCCGTCCCACATGCGGCCGGCCAGGTCCGGATGGTCGTAGGCGATGCCCGTGTCCACGTGGCCGACCAGGACGCCCGCGCCGGTGAAGCCCCGGGTCCAGGCGTCGGGCGCGCCCAGGCGGTCCACGTGCCAGGCGCGGACGGCGTCGGCCGCCGCGGCGGGCGCCGGGGGCCCGCCGAAAGTCCGGCTGGGCGTGTCGTCCAGCCAGAGGGAGCCGACCTCAGGCAGGGCCGCCAGCTGCTCCACCGCCAGGGGCGTGCATTCGAGCGCGATCATCCCGGACAGCCACAGGGGCCGCGGCTGACCCGCCAGGCCGGCCCGCTCGAGCTGGTCCAGGCGCGGCCGCAGGTCGTTGAGGCTGCGCCCGGTCTGCAGGCGGGCGGCCTCGAGCACCGC
>JACZKN010000358.1 GCA_014859985.1 Candidatus Krumholzibacteriia bacterium
GCGGGCAGCAGCAGCAGCAGGGCGGCGGCGAGGGCCGTCCGGCCCGGGCCGCGGCGAAGGGTACGGGGATCCTGGCGGATGGTCATCGGTCGCTTCCCTCGGGTTTGGCCGGCGCGGAGCCGCTGAGTTCGACGCGGATGGGCGCACGGGTCCGGTCCTTGAACCCGAGCACCTCCACGCTGGTGGTGTAGTCCCATTCCTGGCCGAGGCCGTCGACGATCAGCACGCGGGCGTCGTAGCTGCCGTCGCCGACCAGCCGTCCGTCCTCGTCGTCGCCCTGCCAGGCCACCGACACCGGCGGCGCGCCGTTGCCGGACAGGGTGCGCACGGCGCGTCCGGCGTCGTCGACGATCTCCACGCGCCACGATTCGACCGTGCCGCGCACGGCGGTCTCGATGGCGAAGGTCACCTCGCGGTCGGTGCCGCTGGGGCTGAACAAGGCCTTGTCGCGGTTCATCTTGACGCCGAAGGGGACGCCGAAGCGCAGGGTGACCGACAGCACGTTCTGGGCGCCCAGGTCGGTGCCGACGTAGGCGTAGTCGAACTGCCAGTTGTCCAGGCGGATGCCGGCGCCGGCGCCCATGTGCTCGCGCTCGCTGTCCCAGCCGCCGCGCAGGGCGACCGAGCGCAGGGGCCAGGCCTCCAGCCCGGCGCGGAAGCTCGTGTCCATCCACTTGGTCTTGACGAGGTCGCTGGTCGCCAGCAGGCGGCCCTTGAAGAAGCGCAGGGCGAGGCCGGCGCGGGCGCTGCGCACCAGCTCCTCCTCCTCGTCCACCAGGGTGATCCTGGGGGCGACGACGTTCTGGATCGCGCCGCCGATGCTCAGCATCCGGTGGGGGCGGTAGTAGACGCCGACGTCCATGCCGGTGCCGCTGCCGCGCGCGCCGCCGATGTCCTGGCTCACCGACTTGAGGGTCGCCCCGTAGGTGAAGCGGCCCAGGCTGCCCGCCCAGCCCAGGGCCACGACGCTCTCCTTCTCGCTGAAGGTCTCGTCGAGATCGTCGTCCCAGGTGGCCCGTTCGTATTCCCCGCTGGCGGTGAAGGTGCCCGTCAGCGCGAACGTGCCCCAGCTCTCGGTGGGCATGCCCAGGGCGAGGTAGCTGTAGCGGGTGTCGTTGTACATCGTCGCGCCCATGCCCGTCACTTCCATGGTGCGCAGCTGCGCCAGGCCCGCGGGGTTCCAGTAGGCCATGGCCGCGTCGTCGGCGATGCCGACCGCCGCGTTGCCCAGGGCCAGGCTGCGGGCGCTCGCGCCGAAGCGCAGGAACCCGCCCGCGATGCCGCCGTC
>JACZKN010000359.1 GCA_014859985.1 Candidatus Krumholzibacteriia bacterium
CGCCGGGGCCGCCCCGGGCCGGCCCCGCCGCCGTTCCAGCTCCGCGCGGACCTCGCCGGCCCGCGCCTCGGTGATCGGGTACCGCTTCACAGCCCAGATGGCCAGGGCCGAGGCGAGCATGGGAATCCCCGCGTCGAACACCCGCATCAGGATGATCGTCCGGCCGGCCTGGTCGCCGCCCAGGGCCACGTCGAAGCCCGTGGCGTTCAGCAGGTAGCCGCCGCCCGCGAGCGCCGCGGCCAGGCCCAGCTTGACCATCCACCAGAAGATGGAGCCGAACATGCCCTCGCGGCGCTGGTGGGTCTTCAACTCGTCGGTGTCCACCACGTCGGCGATCATCGACGGCACCAGGGTGAACAGCCCGCCCAGGCCGAAGGCCATCAGCGGCGCCGGCAGCAGCACCAGCAGCGGCAGGTCGGGGTTGTAGCAGACCCACTTCAGGCCGTAGCCGACGATGGAGACCCCGGTGGACACGAAGAAGGCGCGCCGCTTGCCGATGCGCGTCGCCAGCCAGGTGACGAACGCGACCACGGCGAAGGTGCTGACCGCCCCCACCGTGCCGGCCAGGCCGGCGTACCTGGCGCCGTCTGTCTGGTCACCGCCGCAGACGTAGTAGATGATCACGTAGAACTGGAACGACGAGATCAGGATGAACCCGTTGAACACCAGGACCGTGGCCAGGCAGAGCTTCAGGAACGGACCGTTGCTCATGGTGACGCCGAAACCGCGGAAGAACTCGGCGAGGTTGGCCTTGATCCCGCCGATGCCCGCCGCCTCCGCCGCCGCCACCTCCCGCATCCGCTCCCGCAGCAGGAGCGCCGGCAGCAGGCCCAGCCCCATGGCCACCACCGCCACCACCACCGCCAGGCCCGCGGCCCCGGACACCTGGTCGGGGAAGAAGCGCCCCGAGTTCATGATCCACAGGAACCACGGCGACACGACGTAGGCCAGCTGGCCGATGAAGTTCTGGGTGCCCATCAGGCGGGTGCGCTCGTGGTAGTCGGGCGTCAGCTCGTACCCCAACGCCACCCACGGCGTCGCGAACACGGTGTAGCCCATGTAGAAGAGGATCGAGCCCGCCAGGAACCACACGAAGTAGAAGGTCTCGCTGCGGTCCGCCGGCAGCTGCCAAAGGAGCGCGAAAAGGATCCCGGCGGCAATGGCCCCGCCGAAAATCCAGGGCCGCCGGCGCCCCCAGCGCGAGCGGGTGTGGTCGGAGATGTAGCCCATCAGCGGGTCGGTGAAGGCGTCGGTCAGCCGCGGCAGCGCCCCCAGCAACCCCACCAGGGCCGGGTTCATGCCCAGACCCAGGTTCAGGACGATCATCATGCCCCCGCTGGCGGCCGCCAGCAGGTTGTTGACGAAGGCCCCGGACCCGTAGGCGAGCCGGTGGGCCATGGTGACGCGGTCCTCGGGCGCTGTCCTGGCGTGAGCAACGGCTTGCATGGTCATCCCTTTCGTGCGCGCCAGGACTCCAAGCGCCGGGGCGCCACTCTTTGTGCGGGCTCCGAACAAAGTACCCGGCGCCGGCGCGGCCCGTCAACCGGATTCTGGGACTCCCGCCGCCTTTTCGGCAAGATCGCAATTCTGGACGGATCGTGATTCTGGACGGATCGTGATTTTGGACTTGATTCGGAGACCGAACATAGTCTACACTTGAGCTACGGAGCGCCACCTTGCACGGACGTGCGCGCTCGAGCCCCGGCCTCCGCCGGTCACTGGGGATTTTTTGAAGAGAGGTCACCATTATGAAAACTCGTGTTAACGTGTTCGTCGCCGCCGCGGTCCTGGTCTGCCTGGTCCCGGCCGCCGCCTTCGCCCTGACCCAGTACGCAGAGGACTTCGACGGCCTCGGCGCCGGCGACACCGGCGCCCTCGGCGCGGCCGGCTGGCTCGTCTTCGGCAACGTCTTCGGGCCGGACATGTCGTACTGGTACGGCTACGGCGTGTTCCCCGCCCCCAACGACGGCGCGGCCTTCTGCTCCATCGGCGTCGACGGCGCCAACCAGTTCCTGAACGTCTTCAACGACTACAACAACGCCAACCACGGCGACGGCACCAACGCCATCATCGAGTCCAACGTCTTCCAGGAGCAGACGGTGGTGGCCGGCGACGTCGGCCAGACCTGGGTGTTCGGGTTCGACGCCATGATGAACAACGTCGAGGGCGCCTCCACGGCCAAGGCCTTCATCAAGACCCTGAACCCGGCTGCCGGCTACGCCACGACCAACTTCATCACCGCCGACATGACCAACATCCCGGCCTCCTGGGGTTCGTACACCCTCCAGATCGTCGTCGATGCGTCGCTGGTGGGCCAGATCCTGCAGATCGGCTTCGTGAGCACCGCCAGCAACTACGAGGGTTCGGGCGTGTTCTACGACAACGTCACGTTCTCCATCGACGGGGTCATCCCGGCCGAGGACGCCTCCTGGGGCGAGGTCAAGGCCCTCTTCCGTTAGGTTGTGCCTCGAAGATTGTGTCCGGCCCGGTGCCAGCGCGCCGGGCCGGACGCTGTCACCGGTCCACCAGTTCTAAGCTGCCCCCTGCCGACCTCCTTCCCGAGCCGGTTCAGACCGCGTACTTCGCCGTCCGGCGGGCGCGGTTGACGACACCCCGCGTCGCAACCTCACCACGGTAGTACCGCCCCCACCGAGGCGGCAACGGCACGTGCGCCGGGAAGATCCGCTCCTCGAGCACATCCGCCACCGTCAGCGCCCGATCCACCAGCCCCCGCGCCATCGCCGGCGTCGGGCTCCTGCGCTCCTTCTCCCGCCGCCCCTTCAGGTAGTTCCGCCACACCAGGAACACCGCCAGCCGCTCCGCGCTCGCCTGCCGCCGCTTCGACCAGGCGATCGTCTCCCGCTTGTGGTTCGCGCTGCAGTGACGGATCAGCAGATCGGCCAGATTCACCTCCCACAACGGATTGCGATTGTCCCGGCGCTCCCGGCTTGACGTCACCCGGTGCCGGATCCGCGGCGCCAGACCCCGCATCGCCCGCGGGTAGGCCCGGTGGTCGTCGCTCTCGATCGTCACCACCGCCTGGCCGCCGATCGCCACCGCCAACAGCTCCCTGACGTCCTTGCGGACCGCCTGCGGGTCGGGGCGACCATGCAGGCGTTCCAGTTGCTGCCGCCGCAGCTTCTGGGCCGCGGTCATGGTCCCGCTGCGGCGCACCTCGCTATCGGTGAAGTACAGGAAGAAGTCGGTGCCCTTCTCGATGGCCAGGTGGTGGTGGAACGGCAGGTACTGGGAGTGCTCGAAGGAGACGAACCCGTCGATGGCGATATGGTGGGCCGGTTTGGCCTGCCGCATGAACCTCGAATGGAAGAGCAGGCAGTGCCGGCCGAGACGGCCGAGATGGCGGTCGATGGTGGCGGGGCCGACGCCCAGGTCGCGGGCGGCCTGGCGGTTGGCCATGCCGCCGACGGTCTTGGACAGCAGTTGGGCGTCGAGTTGGGGCAGACGCTGCCAGTAGGACGTGCAGAAGGTCTGGGTGGAGAAGGACCGGCGGCAATGGAGGCAGGTGAACCGCTGGATACGGTTGGGCAGGGCCTGTCGCCGGAAGAAGCCGGTCTTCTTGTAGCGCCAGCCCCGGGCCAACTTGCTGTGGAAGGTGCAGTTGGGGTTGGGGCAGAAGGGGGGAAGGAAGTCCGGATGGTGCTGTTTGAAGGTGATCATGTCCGGCCCGGTCGCAGGGACCGGGCCGGACACAATTTATGAGGCACAACCCGCGGCCTACCGGACCAGCGTCACCCGCTGCGACTCGACGAAGTTCCCGCCCCGCAGCACCACCAGGTAGACCCCCGAAGCCGCGCCCTGCCCCCGCCGGTCCAGCCCGTCCCAGACCACCGCATGCTCGCCGGCCGCGAACGGGCCGCTGACCAGCGCCCGCACCAGCCGCCCGCCCGGATCGTAGACCGCCAGCTCGACCTCGCCGGCGCGCGCCAGCGCGAAGCGGACCGTGGTGCGCGGGTTGAACGGGTTCGGCACCGCGGGCAGCAGCCGCCCCGCGGGCGCTGCAGGCAAAGTCGCTGGCGGACCGTCCTCGACCGCCGAGACCCCGCCCTCGGGCACGAATACGAAGTCCCGGAACACGATCTCCTGGTTCGCCGCGGGTGCGCCCGTGATGCGCCACAGGTTCAGGTGCAGGCGGGGCCGCTCCGGCCGCGGGATGTGGGGCCCGGTGTAGGTCCAGGCGTGGATCAGGTTGGCCGGGGACTCGTCGCCCGGTCCTCCCCGCCAGACCCGGTATTCCACCCGGTCGGCCAGCCAGCGCATGGCGTGGCTCGTCACCTCGCCCGGGGCGAAGTCGTAGTCGAAGCGCTCGAGGTTGCCGGACCAGTTGTAGGGCTGGGCGACGAACTGGCCGATGGACGCTCCCGGATCCGTCCAGCGGCTGTACTCGATGTCGATCTCGTTGAAGGCGTTCCACCACAGGTAGCCGTCGTCCCAGCAGGGGCCGTACTGCCACAGGAAGATGCCCAGCACGGCCAGGGGATCGAGCAGGTCCAGGCGCCCCACCGTGGTCAGGACGTAGTCGCCGTAACCGAGGGTCTCCTCGGTGACCACCTCGGTGGCATACCAGTTGCCGCTCCGGTTGGACAGGGTCAGGTGCAGCTGGCCGTCGCCGTCCACCCAGACGCAGTCGGGCAGGTGGCAGAAGAGGTTCGCGCCCGGCCCGTAGAAGCCCGGCCCCTTGACGCGCCAGGTGCGGCCGGCGAAGGCGACGGTGCGGCCGCCGGGGAAGTCCTGCCACTGGACGTCGTCGATGGTCGGCGCGGTCGTGCTGTGGAAGGTGACCTGATCGTACCAGGCGTCCGGCGAGGGTTCGCCCGGGGCCTGCAGGACGCCGAGCAGGAGGCGGGCCTTGGCCGTGTTCGCGGGGGCGGCGGAACTTACGAACCCGAACGCGGCGTAGGCGTCGGGCGCCGAGCCCGCGTCGGCGACGGCGAACGAGTCGTAGGAGATCAAGGCGCCCGCCGCGGTGCGCCACTCGACGTTCACGATGGCCGCGCTCACGCCCGTCAGCGGCTTGCCCGCCGGGTGGCGGACGTGGCCGGCCACCTCCCACTGCTCGCCCGGAACGCAGTCCTGCTCCTGCCAGAAGCCGGAGACGTCCCAGCCGCCGGTGTCGGGCCCGCTGACCCGCGCCGCCCGCGCGCCGTGGACGGCCTCGCCCGCCATCCCCACGGCCCCGAACTGGTTCCAGCCGCCGAAGACGGCGCCGCCGCTGCCGGCGATCTCGAAGCTGGGGTTGGCGAGGATGCACTGCCCGTGGGCCTGTCCGGCGCCGAAAGCGACAGCCAGCAGGGCGGTGGACAAGAGGACCAGGCAGGAAGGTCGGCGCATGATGCTGCTCCGGGCGAAAGGCTTCAGGCCACAGGTCCGGTGCCGCGCCCGCGCGCCAGCCGGCCCAGGATCGGGTCCGGGACGCCGACCCGGATCCCGGTGACATGCCCGCTGCGGGCGAAGATCTCCGCGGCCAGGTCGGCGTCGATCCGATCTCCCGCATGCTCGACGGTGGTCCCGTCGGAGCAGGCGATCCGGACCCACCCGGCGGCGGCCGGCGCGTAGACCACTGGCACCTGGCAGAGGGTAAAGGCGATGCCGCCGGCGGGCAGTTCGACGGTTCGCTCCGCACCGCCCACGGCGTAGTAGCGGAACGTCGCGGGCGCCTGCAGCCGCTCGCGATCCTCCAGCAGTTCCGGCACGAAGCGCAGCGCCCCGCCCTCGACCCGGACCCCCAGTTCGCCCCGCCGGGTCAGGATCTCCTCCTTCACCTGGCCGGTCATGCCCGGCTGCTTGGCGCCGCCGCCCGGGGGCGTGTGGGAATAGGGGTCCGTGGGGAACGCGCCGTACTGCGCCACCGACCGCTCGTAGCCGATGCCGGCCCGGACCCGGTAGTACATGCCGGCCAGGCCGGCCCGGACCGCGTCGGTCGCGCCCTCGGTCCCGGCCCGCCGCACGCATTCCTGCACCGCCAGCAGCAGCTTGGCGACCATGTGCCAGTAGATGCAGCCCAGGCCCTCGTAGGCGACCATGACCCCGGACCGGCCCATGTAGGAGCGGTGCGCGAAGACCTCCTCGAACAGGGCCAGCACCGCCGTCCGGTCCCGCGTGGCCGCCGCGCGCCAGCGCCGCTGCCTGCCCAGGGCGTCCAGCGCGCCGGCGACGTCGGGCGCCGCCTGGAAGTCGCCGTGGAAGCGGACGACCCCGTCGTCGTCCCGGGCCACCAGCGAGCGGTCGCCGGCCGCCAGCAGGTCCCGCAAGAGGGGCACCTCGGCGGCCCGGTCCGCAGGCACCACGTTGCGCTGCAGGAAGCCCGGCAGGCGGCGCTCGGGGTAGAGCATGAAGCTGTCCTGCTCCGCCCGGTAGAGGTCGCTGGCATAGAGGCTGCGCAGCACCTCCAGGGACTCCTCGGGCCCCAGCAGGCCCGCGCCGAGCACGGCCACCTGGCCCTCGAGCATCGCCTGCAGGTGCACGACCTCGACGCCGCCCCCGTCGGCGGCGAACTCCAGCAGGTTGTAGGTGTGGTAGAGCCCGTCGGGGCGCCGGTTGGCGGCGATGCTCCGGTCCACCCAGGCCAACGCGTCGCGGCACAGGCTGCGCACCCGGTGCAGCGCCAGGGCACGCCGTCCGCTGAAGCCCTGGGCGTAGACGGTCCCGCGGTAGGCGGAGAATGCCTCGCCCAGGCGGTCCATCAGCCCCTTGCGATCCCCGGGCCCCAGCCGCTCGGCCGCCAGCAGGGCCCGCTCCTCCGCCAGGACCGCGGCGACCCGCTCGCACCAGGCGGCGACCTCGGCGGAGACGGGCAGGGCCTGCGCATCCGCCTCGGCGACGAGGCCCGCCAGGAACGCCAGGTACCGGCGCAGGTGGCAGAGGGTGACCACCGAGACCCCGCCGCCGGCCAGGGCGTTGTTGGCGTCGTTCCATTCCGGCCGCTGCGTGTTCATCCAGATGCCGCCGTCCGGCACCAGGTTCGAGAGCTTGGTCAGGGCCGGCACCAGCAGCTTCTCGAGCAGGTTCGCGTGGTGGACGCCGCCGTCGGGACCGGTCACGAGCCGACCGTCGGTCCCCGTGTCGGCGACCCGCTCGGCGATGCGCGCGGCGCGCGCCGTGTCGAACTCGATGGTGGCGCGGGCGTCCCGCAGGATCTCCCGGTAGGGCTTGATGCGGTAGGGCACCTCGGCGTAGGAGAAGATCTCCTCGGCGAGCATGCCGCCCAGGGCCGCGGGGTCGTGGTCGTGCAGCGCTTCCAGCAGCCGCAGCAGGTAGACGATCTGGTGGTCGCCCCAGTACCCGATGTTGCTCCAGGGATCGTCCGGCGCCGGCACTTCCCAGTCCACGCCGTCGCGGGTGATGCGGTACGGGTTGAAGCCGTCCACGGTGGAGGCGTTGACGAACCGTGCCACGACGTTGGGCAGGAAGGCCGGGAAGGACGCGCACAGCGCCTCCCAGTTCTGGAAGATGTCCCGCCAGTTGCCCTCGTAGTAGAGCTTGCGGTTGCCCTGCCCGTCCCGGGCGTGGATGGCGAAGCGGTTCCAGGGCCGGCTGGGATCGCCGTGCCGGCGGCCGAAGTACAGGGGCAGGTACTCGTGGACCAGCCGCACCAGGTCCGGGTCGCCGCTGCCGCGGGCCGCGGCGCGCAGCGCCTGGACCGTGACCACGTCCGGCAGCGCCGCCAGGAACCCGGCCTGGCGGGCCGCGACCGGGGCGCTGCGCACCCGCAGGAAATCCGCCAGGTCGGCCTTGGTCACGCCGTGGTCCTGGGCGAAGACGCCCCCGCGCATGGTGTTGAACAGGACGTTGGCGAAGTGGTGGACCGTGGCCTCGGGCCGGCCGCCCTGCTGCAGGCCGTCCGCGCTGGCGACGATGCGCCGCAGGTTCACCGTCGCCTGCTCCAGGCCGGCCGCCAGGCCCGCGTCGAGGTCCTCTGCGTCGCGCAGGCGCCGGCGCAGGGCCGCGATCTCCAGGTGGTCCCGGCCGGTGTCGCCCACCAGGTGCCAGCGGGCGGACTCGCCGGGCCCCAGGGCCAGCGGCGCGCTCACCAGGTAGCTGCCCGGGACGCCGCGGAGCGTCGTCTCCTCGGCCACGAGCCGGCCGCGCCGGAAGTCGGCCGCCGCCCCCGGCGAGAGATGGACCCGCCGCCCCTCCAGCCCGCAGCACCACACGGTGTTGGCCCGCAGGACCTCCAGGGCCTCGGCCCGGTCGGTGATGCCGGCGGTCAGGGCGTAGATGCCCAGGCCCGTCTCCGGATCGATCTCGCTGGTGCGGTAGGCGTCGACCAGGTTGCTGGCGGTCTGGTACAGGGCCAGCGGCGCGCCCCAGGGCAGGATGTTGCGCAGGCCATCCAGGACCGTGGCCGCCAGCGGCTGCGCGCCCCGGTTCTCGAGGGTCGCGGTGCGCACCCAGCCGAATTCGTCGCAGGCGGCCCAGGCGTAGCGGAAGGCCAGGTCCAGGTGGTGGTCGATCTCCTCGAAGACCAGGCGGTTGCCGGTGGTGCTCTTGTAGAGGTTCCGTTCGACGGCCGGGTCCTGCGCGCCGTCGGCGCCGAACGGTTCCCACAGCTCGTCCTCCCCGTCGGGCAGCGCGATCCGCACCAGGGTCAGCGGGCCCGTGTGGTGATGGGCCACGTGGAGCCGGTCCACGGTCACGTAGGGGAAGAGCGCGCCCTCGGGATCCACGCGTCCGGCGGTCAGCCCGCCGCCGGACGCGATGAACATCCACAGGTCCGTGTCGCTGGGCAGGCTGACCAAAAACGGCGCCATGCGGTGGTAGGCCGCGATCCGGTAGTGCTCCTGCCCGTCCAGGATGGCGAAGCCACCTTCCGGGACGCGCGGCAGGCTATCGGCCCGGAAGGCGGAGGTGGCGGGGGCGCGCCTGGCTCTCATCGCTCACCACCGCCTACTTCAAGAGGACCATGCCCCGCGACACCCGCGCCGTGGAGGTCGCCAGCACGTACCAGTACTGGCCGCTGGCCGCGGGCGCGCCGTCGTCGCGCAGGCCGGCCCAGATCACGTGATGGTCGCCGGCGCCCAGCTCGCCCCGGCGCAGGGTCGCCACCCGGCGGCCCGCCGCGTCGAACACGGCCAGGTCCACCCGCTCGGTCCGCTCCAGCGCGAAGTCGATCCGCGTCGTGGGGTTGAACGGGTTCGGGTAGTTCTGGCCCAGGGTCAGGCCGGCCGCCGCGTCGGGCACGCTCGACACGTCGCCGGTGCGGTGGAAGACGATGTTGTCGTAGAACACGCCCGCGCTCGCGTACAGGGTCGCGGTGTTGGCGAAGCCGAACTGCAGGATCTGGCCCTCGAGGCTGGCGTCGATGGGGATGGAGATGGTGTAGCCGCCCCAGGTGTCGGGGATCGACGTCATGTCCAGGGTGATGAAGTTGGTCAGGGCCCAGCCGGCCGCGGGGTTCAGCGTCTTGATGAACGCCACCGCGGTGCTGGGGGCCACGAGGTTGCCCAGCTTCGCCTGGAACTCGAAGCTCCACACGCCGCCCACGTCCGCGGCGCCCACCGTCTGCTCATGGAAGGTGTTGGACTCGACCAGGTTGCCGTTGGCGTGGTCGGCGTTGTTGTAGTCGCTGAAGACCACCAGCTGCTGCAGGCCCTGCTCGACGCCGCCCTGCAGCAGATCGATCTGGCAGAAGGCGAAGCCGTCGTTGGGCGCGGGGAAGGGACCGTAGCCGTACAGGTAGACCAGGCCGGGCGTGAAGACGTTGCCGTAGACCAGCCAGCCGTCATCCGCCAGGGCGGTGGGGCCGGTCTGATCCAGCAGCTCGAAATCCTGGGAGTAGGGAGCCAGAGCGGCCTGACCCGCGGCCGGAGCCAGGGACAGCAGCACGGCGAGGGCGAAGACGGCTTGGGCGCGATTTTTCATGGCTAGGACCTCACTTTGCGGATGACTACCCCTGCGAACAGGTCTTGACAGGCCCATGGACATCATACACTATGTTCGGAGTCCGAACAAAGATATTTTTGACGGGCTGTGAATAAATCGCGGATGATACGGCAAGACCAACGTGCGGCAGGAGTTGATGCCCCTTGGCCGACCTGATCTTTCCCGACGGATTCCTCTGGGGGGCGGCGACGTCCGCCCAGCAGATCGAGGGCGGCCGCCACGCCGGCGGCCGGGGCGAGTCCATCTGGGACCGCTTCGCCGCCACGCCCGGGAAGATCGCCGACGGCTCGGACACCGGTACGGCCTGCGACCACTACCACCGCTGGCGCGACGACCTGCGGCTCATGACCGGGCTGGGGCTGGGCGCCTACCGCTTCTCCATCGCCTGGCCGCGCGTCCAACCCACCGGCACCGGGGCGCCCAACGCGGCGGGCCTCGACTTCTACGACGCGCTGGTGGACGCGCTGCTCGTGGCGGGCATCGAGCCCTTCCCCACCCTCTACCACTGGGACCTGCCCCAGGCCCTGCAGGACCGGGGCGGCTGGGCCGAACGCGCCACGGCCGAGGCCTTCGTCGAGTACACGGCCACGGTCGTCCATCGCCTGGGCGACCGCGTCCGCCGCTGGGTCACCCACAACGAGCCCTGGTGCATCGCCGTCCTGGGCCACGAGGAGGGCCACCACGCCCCCGGCCACCGCGACCCGGCTGCGGCCCTGCGCGTGGCGCACCACCTGCTGCTGTCGCACGGCTGGGCCACCGCGGCCATCCGCCGCGAGGTGCCGCGGGCCGAGGTCGGCCTGGTGCACAACTACTGCCCCGCCTACCCGGCCAGCGACCGCCCGGGCGACCACGACGCCGCCCGCTGGTTCGACGGCTTCTTCAACCGCTGGTACCTGGACCCCGTGTTCAAGGGCGCCTACCCCCCGGACGCCGTCGCCGACCGCGTCGCCGCCGGCCACCTGCCGGGGCCCGAGCTGCCCTTCGTGCGGGACGGCGACCTGGCGGTCATCGCCGCGCCCCAGGACTTCCTGGGCCTGAACTACTACAGCCGCGTGGTGATGGAAGCCGGCCCGGACGGCCGCCCGCGGGCGGTGCCGCCGGCGCCGGACACGCCCGTCACCGACATGGGCTGGGAGGTGTATCCGGCGGGGCTGCGCGAAGGCCTCGCCAGGGTGCAGCGCGACTACGCGCCGCGCAGGATCATCATCGCCGAGAACGGGGCCGCCTACGACGACCCCGTCGGAGCGGACGGCCGCATCACCGACACCCGCCGCCTGGACTACCTGCGCGGACACCTGCTGGCCGCCCGGCAGGCCCTCGCCGACGGCGTGCCCCTGGCGGGCTATTTCCTGTGGTCCCTGCTGGACAACTTCGAGTGGGGCTACGGCTACACGAAGAAGTTCGGCCTCTTCGCCCTCGAGCCGGGGACCCTGCGCCGCATCCCCAAGGACAGCGCCTTCTGGTACCGCGGCGTCATCGCCGCCAACGCCCTGCCCGACGCCACCGCTCCTCAAACCCAAGGAGACACCCGTGCCTTCGATCAATAGCAGGCTCCGCTGCCTCGTCCTGTGCGGGTTCCTGGCCCTCGTCGCCCGGCCGGCCGCCGCCGCCCAGCCGGACATCCGCGTCGTCTCGGACCAGGGCGGCCAGCGGCTGCAGGTCGACGGCCGCGACTTCATGGTCCTGGGCATGAACTGGGACTACCTGCCCATCGGCCACAACTACACCTACAGCTTCTGGACCCAGCCGGACGACCTGATCAAGGCCGCCCTGGCCAGGGAGATGCCCCTGTTGCGGAACATGGGGGTCAACACCATCCGCCACTACGTGGGCATGCCGCCCCGCTGGGTGCGGTACGTGTACGAGACCTACGGCATCTGGACCATGATCAACCATACGGTCGGCCGCTACGGCATGACCCTCGACGGGGTGTGGCACCCCAACACCGACTACAGCGACCCGCGGGTGCGGGCGGCGCTGAAGGCGGAGGTCGCCGCCCTGGTGGACGAGTTCCGGGGCACGCCCGGCCATCTGATGTGGCTGCTGGGCAACGAGAACAACTACGGCCTGTCCTGGTCGTCCTTCGAGATCGAGGCCCTGCCCGAGGGCGAGCGCGATCAGGCCCGGGCGCGCCACCTCTACTCCCTGTTCGGCGAGATCATCCGCGACATCAAGCAGCGCGACCCGGCCACGCCCGTGGCCATGGCCAACGGCGACCTGCAGTACATCGACCTCATCGCCCAGGAGTGCCGGGGCCTGGACGTCTTCGGGTCGAACGTCTACCGCGGCATCTCGGCCCGCGACTACTTCGAGGTGGTGCGCGACAAGCTGGGCGTGCCCACCATGTTCACCGAGTTCGGCGCCGACGCCTTCAACGCCATCACCATGCGCGAGGACCAGGCCACCCAGGCCCGCTACCTGCTGGGCCAGTGGCAGGAGATCTACGAGCAGTCCGCCGGCAAGGGCCGGGTCGGCAACGCCGTGGGCGGCCTGATCTTCCAGTGGAGCGACGGCTGGTGGAAGTACAAGCAGGAGGAGCGCCTGGAGATCCACGACACCAACGCCTCCTGGCCCAACGCGGGCTACCCCGAGGACTACCGCGAGGGCGACAACAACATGAACGAGGAGTGGTGGGGCATCACCGCCAAGGGGTACTCCGACGCCCGCGGCTTGTACGACGTCTACCCCCGCGCCGCCTACTTCGCCCTGCGCGACGCCTTCGCCCTGGACCCCTACGGCAAGGGCACCGACCTGGCGACGATCCGCGCCCACTTCGGCAACATCACGACCATGGGCGCCGTGCTGGCCGCGCGGGGCGACGCCGCCGCCCTGCAGACCGACAAGCTCGGCCGGGTGCGCGTCTCGGGCCTGCGCATGGAGTTCGAGACCTACAGCACCGGCGGCAGGAACACCACCACGCCGCCGGTCGAGATGCCCCAGCCCGGCTATCCCTCGTTCCGGGGCTTCGACCACGGCCAGTCCTTCTACGTGGACGTGGAGGCCAAGCCCACCGACGCCCTGGTGGGCACCATGTCCGTCAACGTCCTGGGCCGCGTGCCCAGGAACCCCATCGACGAGATCTTCTACGAGAACCGCGGCCGCACGCGCACCATCACCGACCAGAACGGCGACCCGGTGGAGCTGGAATCGCTGGAGCGCGTGAAGGTCTACCAGGCCGCGGTCACCTGGGACGACCGCTGGTTCCAGCTGGACGGCTTCTACCGCACCGGCCACCTGCACTGGCAGTACGAAGGCGACTTCTTCGGCCTCTACCGCGACGCCTACTACGGCGAGAACGTGGACATCTACAACGGCGAGGCCCCGGTCGGCTTCCAGGTCGCCGGCAAGAAGGACCTGCAGGGCCTGACCGTGGCCTTCGGGCCCCAGCTCTGGTGGGGCGCCAACCCGGCGATCATGGCCAAGTACCAGCGCAAGGTCGCCGGCATCCAGTGGACGGGCATCTTCCAGGAGGACTTCGCCCAGCAGACCCAGCTGACCAGCTCGGTCGCCATCCCCGTGCGCACCACCCGCAAGGCGTCGCTGCAGCTGCAGACCCGCCTGGGGCCCTTCGGCTTCGAGGGCGGCGCCATCTGGTCGGGCCAGCCGCGGGTGGGCGAGACCTTCCAGCTGATCACCGACGATTCGCCCGACCGCGGCACCCCGGTCGACCCGGGCGACGTTCGCCAGGACGAGATCACCGACGACGACACCTTCGGCTTCAAGAGCAAGCTCACCTGGCAGAAGGGCCGCTGGAACTGGTACGGCCAGGGGGCCTACATGGGCCTGGTGGCCGACGCCGGCCCCACGGCGATCCCCACCTACACCGGCTGGGGCCTGAAGGACAGCGGCTCGGGCAACCAGGTCAATGCCATCACCGGCGTGGCCGTGACCATGGGCCAGTGGCAGGTCGGACCGAACTTCCTGTGGCAGAAGCCCATCGTGGGCCCCATGCCCCACTCGTCCGACCTGGCCGGCACCACCGGCCGTCCCCGCAACGTGCTGGACGATCCGTTCGCCGTGCGCGGGAACCGGGAGACCACCGCCGGCGAGCTGATGCTCACCTACGACCCCACCCCCGCCACCTGGATGTGGAACTGGGACAGCGACGTGCGGGAGGACGCGGACCTGGCGGCCAGCCTGGGCTTCATCTGGAAGCGCCACCACTCCACGGCCGACGCCGCCCTGTTCATCTCCGCCGAGAACACCATCTACGCCCACCCGGGCGCCACCCCGGCCCGGGACCTGTGGGAGGTGTCGTGCCGGGTGGTCAACAAGCTGGGCCCGCGCACCCGCATGATCAGCCACGCCTACTTCGGCACCGCCGAGCCCAACGGCGACGACCAGCGCCTGCTGCACCGCTTCGGCCTGGACAGCCGCATCGCCTGGCCTACCATCGCGCTGGGCGGCCACGTCAAGGTGAACGACTTCGGCCCCTACGACTACCACCGGGACTTCAACCTGACCTACCCGCTGCAGCTGATGGCGGACCTGTCCTACACCCTGGGCGAACCCCGCTGGTTCAGCCTGCCGCAGACCCGGGTCGGCGTGCGGGGCACCTACCGCACCCTCGACCTCTACTCCAACCGCTACGCCCCCGCGGGCGTGCCTGCGCCCCTGCCGGGCGAGCGCTACCCCGCCGGCCTGCCCGACGGCCGCGAATGGGAGATCCGCACCTACCTGCACCTGGCCATCTAGGGGCGGCTGCAGGCCTGGACGAAGCGGCGGCCCGGTCGATGCGACCGGGCCGCCGTCGTTTACCACTGCCCGTCGCCGCGGTTAGGGCAGCTCCCCGTACACCCGCACGTAGTCCACGAGCATCGTCTGCGGGAAGACCGTGGTCTCGTCGGGCGAGCCCACCCAGCGCCCGCCCACGGCCACGTTCAAGAGGATGAAGAACGGGTGGTCGTACACCCAGGTCGAACCCGGCGGCAGGTCGGCGGGGGTCACCCGCTGGAACTCGTAGCCGTCCACGAACCAGGCGATGGACCCGCTGTCCCACTCGACGGCGAAGTCGTGGAAGCCCAGGTGGAACCCGCCCTGGGCGATGACGTGGCGCTTGGTCACCGCGCCCCCGCCGTAGTGGCCCGGCCCGTGCAGGCTGCCGTGGACGACGCGGGGCTCCTGGCCCCGGTACTCCATGATGTCGATCTCGCCGCAGGCCGGCCAGCCCACCTGGTCGATGTCCGCGCCCAGCAGCCAGAACGCCGGCCAGATGCCCTGCCCCACCGGCAGCCGGATGCGCGCCTCGAAGCGGCCCCGCGCCTGCGCGAACAGGCCCTGGGTCTTGATGCGGCCGGAGGTGTAGGGCTGCCCCTGCAGCTGCTCCTGCCGCGCGGTGATGGCGAGGTTGCCCTGGCCGTCGAGGCTCACGTTCTCGGGGCGGTCGCTGTCCCACTCGAGCTGGGCATTGCCCCAGCCGGTGCCGATGTCGAAGGCCCACTTCGCGGGGTCGGGGAGCTGGCCGGCCGGCCCGTCGAACTCGTCCTGCCAGAGGAGCCCGTACGGCACGGCCTCCTCCTCGTCGGCGCAGCCCGGCGCCGCGGCCAGGGCCAGCAGCCCGGCGACGAGGGCTGCCCGGCGGCTCACGACCCGGCCGCCCGCGGTGGGGCCGGCATCTCCGTGTCCAGGGACGGAAAGAGGCGGGAGTCGGCCAGCGCCGCCTTCAGCACGAGGGTGGCCGCGCCGATGGCGACGGCCCGGGGTCCCAGCTCGCTGGCCCGGATCTCGGCCGCGGCCACGGAGCTGACCAGGGTGCGCTGCTGCACCATCTCGCGCAGGGGATCCAGCAGCAGGTCCCCCAGCCGGGCCAGGTCCCCGCCCACGATCACCAGGGACGGGTTCAGGATGTTCAGGGTGCTGGCCACCGCCCGCCCCAGGTGGGCCGCCGCCTCCCGCGCCACCTGCAGGGCCAGGGGATCGCCGGCCAGGGCCGCGTCCTCGATCTCTTGGATGGTGCCCGGCCGGCCGGCCAGGGGGCTGTCCGGATAGTCGGCCGCCAGTTCCCCGGCCCGCGCCACCAGGGCCGGTGCGCCCACCAGGGTCACCAGGCAGCCCCGCAGGCCGCAGATGCAGGGCTTGCCCTGGGGGTCGATGGAGATGTGGCCGATCTCGCCCGCCACGCCGGTGGCGCCGCGGTAGACCTCGCCGCCGATGATGTGCCCCGAGCCCACGCCCGTGGCGACCTTGATGTAGACGATGTCGTCGCCGCCGCGCCCCGCGCCCCACCAGTGCTCGGCCAGGGCGCCCAGGTTGGCGTCGTTGTCCACCATCAGCGGCACGCCGTACCCGGCGGCCAGGCCGTCCAGGCCCAGGTGCTGCTTCCAGGCGGGCAGCACGAGGTTCGACAGCCGGTCGGGATTCGCCGGGTCCACCGGCGACGGCAAGGCCACGCCGATGCCCAGCAGGGGCCGCTCCTGGCCGGCCGGCGTGGCCAGGCAGATGCGGCAGAGCTCGGCGATCAGGCGGCGCGTGCCCTCCGGATCGTCGCGCACCGGGTGCGGGCGCGACTCCCAGGTCAGCGCCCGGCCGCGCAGGTCCGTCAGCACCGCGACGACGTGGCTGCCGCTCATCTCCACGCCCAGGATCACGCAGGCGTCGTCCCGGAACTCCAGCACGATGGGCCGGCGGCCGCCCCGGGACGGGCCCTCGCCCACCTCGGTGACGATGCCCAAAGGCAGGATCTCGCCCACGATCTCCGAGACCGTGGAGCGGGACAGGTTGGCGGCCTGGGCGATGTCCGCCCGCGACAGCCGCTCCTCCTGCCAGATCAGGCGCAGCACGGCGTCCGCCAGCGGCCGCGGGCGATCGGGGTCGCTGCGGCGCAGACCCTTCCAACTGAGGTGATCGTTCAGCATGTGGTCGTCTCCCCCGGCTGCGTGGATGGACTGGCCGGGATCCTAGCGGTGCCAGTAGACGTTGTCCACCAGCACGAGCTGCGCGTTGCTGCTGCTCAGGACCAGCTGGCCGACCGACGCCCAGTCCCAGTCCGCCGGCAGCGTGAACGCCGTCAGCGGAATGTCCAGCGAAGACCACCCTCCGGCGGTGAAGGCCGGGGTGGAGGCCGCATCGAGCACCACGTCGAGGGTTTCCACCACACCGGTCACAGCCGGCGGGAACGAGACCAGCTTCACCTTGAAGTCGGTCCCGGCGGGCGCGTACACGTCCAGGTGGAAGTGGGTCATGGCCGAGGCGTCGATCAGGGCGTTGAGGAACTCGATCCCCACGTAGTTCAGGGCCGAGTACATCTTGGTCAGGTCGCCGGCCACGGTGTAGTCCTCCAGCCGCGCGGTCGAGCCGCCCCACCCGGTGTTCCAGGTGTCGATGGGCACGTCGGCGTAGGCACCGCTGAACATGGAGATCACGTCGCCGGCCGGCAGGACCGGAACCGGCGCGGCCACGGTCGGCGGCAGGTACCCGGTCACGGTCACGCGGCCGTTGACGTCCATGCCCTCGAGGGTCGCCGTCACGGTGGAGGTGCCGGTGCCCACCACGCGGACGACGGCGCCGTCGACGACCGCCACCGCGGGGTCGCTGGACACGTAGTCGAAGTACGCCGGCATGTGGTTCACCGGCACGAACGCCCCGTCGATGCTGAAGATCGTGCGGGTGCCGCTGATGGACACGGCGGAGCCCACGAAGTACTGGCGGGACACCGAGTCCATGATGGGCCGGAAGGGCTCGACGTTGCCCAGCCGGGCGAAGCGGATCTCGTCGAACCAGATGTGGTAGCCGTCCCGGTACTCGGGCTGCAGGCCCTCGGCGAAGAGGAACAGGCCCCGCTCGCTGATGAGCTTCGACGGCGCCGGGATGGGCACGATGTGGAAGGTCCACTGCGGGCTCAGCGGCAGGTTCTCCCGGCTGACCCCGTAGAGCGAACCCCCGGTGTTGTCGTTGCCGAAGCCCACCTCGTTCAGCAGCACTGTCGGCGCCGCCACCGAGCCCGAGTCGGTGCGGGCGTAGAAGGTCAGGGCGTTGTAGTCGGCCAGGTCGCGGGCTCCGGCCGAGGTCAGCACGCCCCCGGAGTACGCGCCCAGGGCCGAACCTGCCGGCGGCACGGCGATCTTCAGGGAGCGGGCGCCGTCGGGGGCATAGCCCTCGTAGGCGTAGACCGAGTCCCGCGAGACGGCTGCATAGAAGGTGCCGCTGAAGGCCTGGAAGTAGACGTCCTGGCCGAAGTCGTCGGCGAAGACCAGCGGGTCGGTGTTGCCGCGGGCGGGGGCCAGGCCCGCCGCGTCGCGGTCGCTGCAACCGGAGGCCAGAAGCAGCAGGGCCGGCAGCGCCAGGACCGGCGCAACTCGTCGGAACAGGTTCACTTCGTGCCTCCCGGGCTGGGGCGCGGACCGCGGCGGCCGCCGGCGCGCAGGCACGGGCGGCATCTTTGTACGGTTGCCGATCAAAGTATGGACCAGGCGGGCAGGCGTGTCAAGACAGGGGCGCGACGCCGCGAAAGCCCGGGTGCCCGGGGGTACCGGCTGTGCTAGTGTCCGACCGGGTTGTCCATTTCCGTCGAGGAGGTCGCCATGACCGCCGGTAGCCCCGATTTCACCATCGAGAGCCTGGGCGCCGGGCGCTTCGCCTCGCCCATGCGGGGGGTGCGCTGCGTCGGCGACGACGAGCGGGTCCTCTACGTGTCCGACGCCGCCGAGGCCGCCCGGCTGGTGGCCGCGGGCGCGCCGCTGCCCAGCTTCGAACGGGCGGGCCCGCGGGCCCGGGTCTTCTTCGATCCGGGCGCCACGACCTGCGGCATCGTCACCTGCGGCGGCCTGTGCCCCGGCATCAACGACGTCATCCGCGCCGTCACCCTCAGCCTGCACCACCACTACGGCGTGCGGCGGATCCTCGGCTTCCGCTTCGGCTACGCGGGCCTCGTCAAGCGGCTGGGGCACGAGCCGCTGGAACTGACCCCCGCCGCGGTCGACAGCATCGCCGAGGCGGGCGGCACGGTGCTCGGTTCGTCGCGGGGACCCCAGGACCCGGCCGAGATGGTCGACTACCTGGACGAGCTGGGCGTCGGCATCCTCTTCACCGTCGGCGGCGACGGCACCCTCAAGGGGGCCGGCGCGATCGCCGCCGAGGCCGCGCGGCGGGGCCGGCCCCTGGCCGTGGTCGGCATTCCCAAGACCATCGACAACGACATCGCCTACATGCAGAAGACCTTCGGCTTCGAGACCGCCGTCGAGGAGGCCCACCGCGCCGTCTACGCCGCCCACGCCGAGGCGGTGGGCGCCCGCGACGGCGTCGGCCTGGTGAAGCTGATGGGGCGCGACTCGGGCTTCATCGCCGCGTACACCGCGCTGGTGGACAGCCAGGTGAACTTCTGCCTGGTGCCGGAGCTGCCGTTCACCCTCGACGGGTTCCTGGACGCGCTCGAGCGGCGGCTGGACCTGCGCGGCCACGCCGTGGTGGTGGCGGCCGAGGGCGCCGGCCAGCACCTGCTGGCGGCCCCGGCGGAGCGGGATGCCTCCGGGAACCTCAAGCACGGCAACATCGGGATCTTCCTGCGCGACGCCATCGGGGACCATTTCGCCCGGCAGGGCCGCAAGGTGCCGCTGAAGTACATCGACCCCAGCTACATCATCCGCAGCCAGCCGGCCAACACCCACGACTCGGCCCTGTGCCTGCTGCTGGGGCAAAGCGCCGTGCACGCGGGCATGGCCGGGCGCACCAACGTGGTGGTCGGCGTCTGGAACCACGAGTTCGTGCACGTGCCTTTCGACCTGGCCACCAGCGCGCGGCGCAGGATCGACCCGGACGGGTGGCTGTGGAGCAGCGTCATGGCCTCGACGGGGCAGCCGCGGCGCATGTGACGGCGCACCGGCGGCAGGCCTACGCCTTGAGCAGGGGCCCGTAGCCGGGCCGTCAACGCCCGCCGCGGTAGGCCGCCTTCAGCCCCCCCCAGGTGCCGGTCCCCGAGCCCACGGTGAGGACCTCGACCCTCAACGCAGGATCGCCGGGCGAGGGGCTCCAGGCCGAACCGGCTACCGCCGGACCGTCTTCGTCCTCGGCGTCGAGAACTGCACCCCGTAGGTCCCGCTGCGGGCGACGATATAGCCCTCGCGCGCAAGCCTGAGCGGCGACACGATCGCCGTGCCGTAGGCCCGGATGCGGAGCTCGAAGCCGCTCACGTAGGCCACGGCGCGGTGATCCTGGCGGATCGCCGCTTGCGGCGCCGAATCTCCGGATCCTCACGGTGCTTGACAGGTAGGATATATTTAAGGTATATTTTATGTATAAAATCAGCAACGACGGCGGCCGACCCGCATTCGAGTTCGACATGGCCAAGAGCAATTCCAACAAGCGGAAACACGGCATCGACTTCGTCGAAGCCCAGGCCCTTTGGGACGACGAACGGCGGGTCGAGATCCTGGCGCGGACGGTGGACGAACCGCGGTTCGTCGTCATCGGCCGGATCGCCGGGACGTTCTGGTCGGCAGTCACCACCGATCGTCAGGGACGCACCCGGCTGATTTCCGTGCGCCAGGCGCGCCCCGAGGAGGTCGCCCTTTATGAAGGCTGAAGACTTCGACCGCCGCTTCGACGCCGGCGAGGACGTCACCGCCGACCTCGACCTCGGCACCGCCCGCCGCCCCGGCCAGGAGCAGCGCCGGGTCAATGTCGACTTCCCGGTCTGGATGATCGAGGCCCTGGACCGCGAGGCCCGGCGCCTGGGCGTCACCCGCCAATCGGTGATCAAGGTCTGGATCGCCGAGCGGCTCGAGCGGATAGGATCCTGACCCCCTGCCACCGCGCCCCCGCGACCAATGGTCGATTCCCGGGCCGCCATCCCCTATATTGGTCCGGTTGCCGTCGCTGCCCGGTCCCCGACCCGGACCGGCCCGCTTTTCCCGGAGGTAGCCCGTTGAAGTTCCGCGTCCTTCTGACCGCCTGCCTGGCCCTGCTGGCCTGCGCCGCCTACGCCCAGGATCCGCATCCCTTCTCCGTCCACGACATGCTGGCCATGGAGCGGATCGGCGATCCCCAGGTCTCGCCCGACGGCCAATGGGTGGCCTTCACCGTGCGCAGCACCGACCTGGCGGCCAACAAGGGCCGCACCGACATCTGGGTGGCCACGACCGACGGCAAGACCATCCGGCGCCTGACCAACAATCCGGCCGCCGACACGAATCCCCGCTGGTGCCAGGACGGGACGCTCTACTTCCTGTCCTCCCGCAGCGGCAAGAGCCAGATATGGCGCATCGACCCCCGGGGCGGCGAGGCCGTGCAGATCACCTTCCTGGACCTGGACGTTGGCGGGTTCATGCTGGCGCCCGCGCTGCGGGGCTTCCTGGTGGCCATGGAGGTCTACCCAGGGCTGGGCATCCAGGGCACCCTGGCCAAGGACGCGCAGAAGGCCGCCGATCCGGCCACCGGCAAGGTCTACGACGAGCTGCTGTTCCGGCACTGGGACACCTGGGAGGACGGCAAGCGCAGCCACCTGTTCCTGCTCGAGGGCCCGTTGGCCGACCCCGTCGACCTGATGCCCGACCTGGACGCCGACGTGCCGACCCGCCCCTGGGGCGGCTTCGGCGAGGTGGCCGTCGCGCCGGACGGCAGCGAGGTGCTGTTCACCGCCAAGATCCTGCCCGGCAGCGCGGCCGCCTGGAGCACCGACTTCGACATCTACGCGGTCAAGACCGACGGCTCGGGCGCCATGCGCTGCCTGACCGAGGCCAACGAGGCCTGGGACACCGAGCCCACCTTCACCCCCGACGGCAAGACGCTCGTGTGGCTGGCCATGGACCGCCCCGGCTTCGAGGCCGACAAGTTCCACCTGAAGTTCATGGACTGGGCCTCCGGTACGACCCGCCGCCTGGACGTGGCCTTCACCACGCCGCAGCTGGACCGTCCCATCGACCTCTCGCCCCACGGGCTGCAGTTCGCGGCCGACAACCGCACCGCCTACTTCGCGGCCGGCAGCCTGGGCCAGAACTCGGTGTTCAAGCTGGACACGCAGACCGGCAAGGTCACGCGCATCCACGAGCTGGGCTCGGCGTCCGGCGTGCAGCTGCTCAAGGGGCGCGTCCTGTTCGGGCTGCAGCACCTGAAGTCGCCGACGGAGCTCTACACCCTCGGCACCGACGGCAAGGGGCTCACGCAGATCACCGACTTCAACGGCGCCAGGCTGGCCGCTGCCCGCATGGGCGAGCCCGAGCAGTTCAGCTTCAAGGGCTGGAACGACGCGACCGTCTTCGCCTACGTGGTCAAGCCCTACGACTGGACGCCGGAGAAGGCGGTCGCCGGGCAGAAGTGGCCGGTGGCCTTCCTCGTCCACGGCGGCCCCCAGGGCAGCTTCGGCAACGACTTCCACTACCGCTGGAATCCCCAGGCCTACGTGGGCGCCGGGTTCACCACCGTCGCCGTCGACTTCCACGGCTCCACCGGCTACGGGCAGTCGTTCACCGACGCCATCAGCGGCCACTGGGGCGACCGGCCCCTGGAGGACCTGGAGAAGGGCCTGGCGGCCGCGCTGCGGAAGTACCCCTGGATGGACGGGTCGAAGGTCGTCGCCGCGGGCGCCAGCTACGGCGGCTACATGATCAACTGGATGCACGGGCAGCCGTTCGCGCGCAACTTCCGCGCCTTCGTCACCCACGACGGCAACCTGGACGAGCGCATGGCCTACTTCGACACCGAGGAGCTGTGGTTCCCCGAGTGGGAGCACGGCGGCACCCCCTGGGCCAACCCCGAGGGCTACGCCACCCACAACCCCGTCGACCACGTGCAGAACTGGCACGTGCCCACCCTGGTGGTGCACGGCGCCCTGGACTACCGCGTCGTCGACACCCAGGGCCTGAGCACGTTCACGGCGCTCAGGCGCCAGGGCGTGCCGGCCAGGCTGCTCTACTTCCCGGACGAGAACCACTGGGTGCTGAAGCCCCGCAACTCGATCCAGTGGCACGACACCGTGATGGGCTGGCTCACCCAGTGGACCCGCTAGGGCCCCGGAGGATGGCACGAAGATGGTAGTCCCGATCCTCAAGCGCATCGGCATCGGCGTCGGCGCGGCCACCCTGCTGGTGGTCCTGGTCGGCCTGGTGCTGCCGCGCAACTGGACCGTCAGCCGCCAGGTCGTGATCGCCGCGCCCCCGGCGCGCATCCACGAACTGTGCGAGGACCTGGAGCAGTGGTCCGCCTGGACCCCGCTGTTCTCCGCCGGTCCGGGCATGGAGATCACCAGGGGCGCCGTCACCCGGGGTGCCGGCGCCCACCAGGCCTGGCACGGCGAGGGCGCCGGCGGCGAGCTGACCGTCACCCGCAGCGACCCGGACTGGGGCGTGGCTTTCGACATCGCCTTCCTGGACCGCAGCACCCGCGCCGCGAGCTCCCTGCGCTACGGCACCGCCCCCGGCGGGGTCACCGTGACCTGGGACGTGACCGGCGACGCGGGCTGGAACGTCATGGACCGCTACCTGGGCCTGCTGATGGACCCGCTGCTGGGGCCCATGTTCGAGGACGGCCTCGGCCGACTGAAGCTGGTGGCGGAGGACAAGCTGCCCGACGCGCGGGAAGCCGCGCAGGCGGCGATCGACAGCGCCGGATGAGCGCGCGCACCGGCATGGCGGCGCTCGTCTTGGGGGCGGCCCTGGCGGCCGCCCCGGCGGCCCGGGCCAACGACGCCGACCAGCTGGCCCCGTTCGTGCGCCTGGCCCTGGAGTGCAGCGGCCAGGAATACCCCAACAAGATCGCCCACGTCATGCAGTCGGACGCCGACCTGGGCACGCCGTCGGACCTCACGCCGGCCTTCTACGGCTGCTTCGACTGGCACTCGGCCGTCCACGGCCACTGGCAGCTGGTCCGGTTCGCGCGGCTGTTCCCGGAGCATCCCCTGGCCGCCGAGGCCCGCGCGGTGCTGGAAGGGCACCTGACCGAGGAAAAGCTCGCCGCCGAGACCGCCTACCTGCTGGGCGAGGGCCGCGCGTCCTGGGAAAGACCCTACGGCCTGGCCTGGCTGCTGCAGCTGGCGGCCGAGTTGCGGGAGTGGGACGACCCCGACGCCCGCCGCTGGGCCGCCGCCCTGGCGCCCCTGGAGGAGGCCTGCGCGGGGCGCCTGGCCGACTGGCTGCCCAAGCTGGCCTACCCCATCCGCACCGGCGAGCACAGCCAGACCGCGTTCGCCTTCGGGCTGGTGCTGGACTGGGCGCGGACAGCCGGTCGCCCGGACCTGGCCGGACTGGTCACCACGACGGGCCTGCGCCTGTACCGCCACGACCCGGCCGCCGTGCTGGCCTTCGAGCCCTCGGGCCAGGACTTCCTGTCCCCCGCCCTGGCCGAGGCCGACTTCCTGCGCCGGGTCCTGGAACCGGACGCCTTCGCGTTGTGGCTCGACGGCTTCCTGCCGGAGATCCCCACCGGCGGCGGCGCCGGCTGGCTGCCGGTAGCGATCGTCACCGACCGCAGCGACGGCAAGCTGGCTCACCTGGACGGCCTGAACCTCTCGCGGGCCTGGATGCTACAGGGGATCGCCGCGGGGCTGCCCGACGGAGACCCGCGGATCACCGCCCTGCTGGACGCGGCCGCCGCCCACCGCACCGTTGCCTTGGCCGCCCTGACGGGCGAGCACTACGAGGGCGCGCACTGGCTGGGCACCTTCGCCCTCTACCTGGAGAGCGGGCGGGGGCTGCCGGCGACCGCTGACCAGGCCCGCTGATCCAGCCTGGACCCCCCGGGGGGCCCATGCCATCTTGGTCCGATGAACACCGGATTGGCCGACCCTTATTTTGCCGCCGTGGCACTCCTGCTGGCGGTCGTGATCCCCCTGAGCGGCGTCTGGGACTACCGGCGCCTGCGGGCCTGGACCGCCGCCGGTCGCCCCGATGCGCGGCTGCGCACCTACCGGTGGGTGATGGGCCAGGAATGGGTGCTGACCGTGGCGCTGCTCGTGGGCTGGCAGGCCACCGGCCGCGGCGCCGCGGACCTGCTCCTGGTGCCCCGGGCCGACGGCTGGCAGTGGCTGTGGCTCGGGCTGGGCCTGGCCGCCGCCGGGCTGCTGGTCGTGCAGATGAACGCGGTGCTGCGCAGCAGCCGCCATCTGGCCGAACTGCGCGGCAAGCTGGGCGACCTCGAACTGATGGCGCCGCGGGGGCCCGCCGAGATCCGCGCGTTCGACCGGCTGTCCTTCACCGCCGGCATCTGCGAGGAGATCCTCTACCGTGGCATCCTGCTCGGCCTGCTGGCCGGCGTGGTCGGGACCTGGCCGGCCGTGGCGGTCACGTCCCTGGTCTTCAGCCTGGGCCACCTCTACCAGGGCCCGGCCGGCCTGGCCAAGACCGCGGCGGTGGGGCTGGTCCTGGGCGCCCTGGCGGTGCTCAGCGGTTCGTTGTACGCGCCCATGGCGCTGCACGCGGCCATCGACCTGACCAGCGGGCGGATGATGGGGGCCGCCATGGCCACCGAAGGTGAGCCCGCCGCCTGAGCGGCCGGGCGCCGGTGGCCGGTGTTGCCACCGTGCGCCCGCGTTGGTAGGTTCCACCGGATCTGCGCGGCCCCGGCGGCCGCACGGGCCTTTCCCGTTCACACCAGGACCGGTGCTCCGTACCCATGGCAGAGCCCTCTCGCAGCCCCGGCCGGCCCGAGCCCCCGCCGCTTCCGGCGGACGTGCTCGCGGGCGTGCGCGCGGGCCGGCCCGAGGCCCTGGCGGCGTTCTTCGAGGCCACCTTCGCCGAGGTGTACGGCCTGGCCTTCCGCATGCTGGGCGATCCGGACCTGGCCGAGGACGCGACCCAGGAGGTGTTCCTGAGGGTGCAGAAGGCGGCGCCGACCCTGGATCCGGCGCGGGATCCGCGGCCCTGGCTGCGGACCGTCACCGCCAACCTGGTCAGGGACCACTGGCGGTCCTTCGGGGCCCGGGTGGTGCGGCGATCGGTGCCGGTGGACGAGGACCCGGATGTGGCGCTGCCCCTGCCGGGCCACGGGCCGGCGCCGGACGCGGGGCTGCTGGCGGCGGAGCGGGACGCGCTGGTGCAGGACGCGATCGCCAAGTTGCCGCCCGACCTGCGGGAAGTGGTGGTCCTGCGGGACTACCAGGGACTGGACCACGGCACCATCGCGCAGATGGTGGGGGCGAACGACGCCGCGGTCCGCAAGCGCTACTCGCGGGCCCTGGCCCGCCTGGGCGAACTGCTACGGGACGTGTGGCCATGAACGAGCACGACCGCGACGGTCTCGATCCGCAGCAGCGCGCCGCGCGGGACGCGGTGCGCGGCCTCGGCGTGCCCGCGGCCGACCCGGACTTCCGGGCCCGGCTGAAGGCGCAGTTCGTCGCGGGCGCCGTCCCGGAGGACGCAACCGGCATCGTCCACCTGCCGACCCGGCACCTGCCCGTCTTCGCCTGGGGCACCCTGGCCGCCGCCGCCGTGGTGATCTGGGCGGTCCTGGGCCTGAACCCGCTGCCGGGACCCGAACTGCTGGCCGTCGGCGGCACGGGCGTCGTGGTCGGCGACGGCCAGCAGTTCGG
>JACZKN010000360.1 GCA_014859985.1 Candidatus Krumholzibacteriia bacterium
GGTCTTCCGGCAGGCCGGCCAGGGGCTCGGCCGCCCGCAGCAGCACCGCCCCGGCGGTGCCGTCGTCGCCCGTGACGATGTTCAGGCAGTGGTGCATGCCGTAGATGACGTAGACGTAGGCGTAGCCCGGGGGCCCGAACATGATGCGCGAGCGGGGCGTGGGGCCGCGTCCGGCGTGGCTGGCGGGGTCGTCCCGGCCGCCGTAGGCCTCGACCTCCACCAGGCGGCAGTGGACCGGACCGCCGGGCGTCCCTACCTGCAGCTCCGTGCCCACGAGGGCGCGGGCCACCTCCAGCACCGGCCGTGCGAAGAACTCCGTGGTCAGACCGGTCATGGCGCCGCCCGGCGGGCGATCTCCCTGGACTTGAGCAGCCGGATCCCCCATGCCGCCGCGACCGCTCGAGGAAGGGACTTGAACCGCCTCTTCGCCCCTACCACCGCGGCCCCGGCCCGCACGGATCCCCTCGAGTGTACTCCCCCGGACCGCCGCCCGGCAAGCCGCCGGTCCGCCGTGCCGCCAAGCCCGGCGACGTCTGCGTCAGGATCGCCCGAGGACGTCGGAATCCCGTACCGGAGCGCAGGGTCAGCAGTCCCGAGCATCGGTCCCCGGACTGCCGGGAAAGGACAGGAATGCGCCCCGCCCGCCTACCCGATCAGGTGGACCAGATAATTTTTGACATCAGGATCTTGTTGTCCGATTATGATCCCGACCCGTACGCGACCGCATCAGCCGGGAAGGAGGATCATGGGACTGCTGCTGGCCATCCTGCTGGGTGCGTTGGTGGGGTTGAGCGGTTCGACGTTCCTCTACGGCAAGGGAATGTCCTACTTCTCCAACGACCCCCGGTCGTGCAAGAACTGCCACATCATGAACGACCAGTACGACAGCTGGCTCAAGTCGAGCCACCACGCGGCGGCGACCTGCAACGACTGCCACGCGCCGCACGCCCTGCTGCCCAAGCTGATGAGCAAGGCCGACAACGGTTTCTGGCACTCGAAGGGTTTCACGCTGCAGGACTTCCCCGAGCCCATCCGCATCCGTGAACGCAACCGGCAGGTGCTCAACCGCAACTGCCTGGAGTGCCACCACGGCATGGTCGAGGACGTCGTCGCCGCCCACGCGAGCGACGTGACCCGTTTCGACTGCATCCGCTGCCACGTCGCGTCCGGGCACGGCCCCGAGCGCTAGTCGAAGGAGAGACCCCGATGAAGCTGCGTTACCTCCTGGTCACGACCGTGACGGCGCTGGTGATGTTCGGCCTGTTCGCCCTGCGCGACAACATGTCCGACCGCAAGGCCGAGGCCCACACGACGGTCTTCAAGCTGACCGAAGTCACCGAGCGGACCACCGACCCGGCGGAGTGGGGCAGGAACTTCCCCCGCCAGTACGACAGCTACCGGCGCACCGTCGACATGGAGCGGACGCGCTACGGCGGCAGCGAGGCCGATCCCACCGCGATGGGCGCCGATAACGTGTACAAGACCGTCAGCAACATCGAGCGCGATACGCGTCTCAAGACGATGTGGAACGGCTACGCCTTCGCCCTCGACTTCCGCGAGGACCGCGGCCACGCCTACATGCTGCACGACCAGCGCGAGACCGAGCGCGTCCTGCAGCGTCCCCAGGTCGGCGCCTGCCTGCACTGCCACGCCGCGGTCACGGTGGCCTATCGCGAGGCGGGCCTCGCCGCCGGTGCGCCCGGCACCCTGGACGACCCGCTGCTGAGCGAGACCGGCCAGGCCCAGCTGATGCAGGGCTTCCCGATCATCTCGGCGATGCCCTACGCGGAGGCGACCCTGAAGGTCGAGCACCCGGTCACCTGCCTCGACTGCCACGACCCGAAGTCGAACCAGCTGCGCATCACGCGCCCGGGCCTGGTCTACGGCCTGGCCGCGCTGGCCGCCAGCGACGACCCCGTGCCGCACCTGGAGTCCGTCGAGAAGTGGCGCGCCGGGGACCGCTCGCAGCCCTACGACGCGAACACCCTGGCCAGCCGCCAGGAGCTGCGCTCGCTGGTGTGCGCGCAGTGCCACGTCGAGTACTACTGCGCCTCGAAGGAGACGCTGTTCTTCCCGTGGCACAAGGGCCTGAAGGTCCAGCAGATCGAGGCCGTCTACGACGAGCACAGGTTCCCCGACGGCACGCCATTCCTGGATTTCACGCACAAGCAGAGCGGCGCCCCGGCCTACAAGGCCCAGCACCCCGAGTTCGAGTTGTGGAGCCAGGGCGTGCACGCGCGCGCCGGCGTCTCCTGCGCCGACTGCCACATGCCGTACGTCCGCGAGGGCGCCATGAAGGTCAGCGACCACCAGGTCCGCAGCCCGCTGCTGAACGACGCCAAGGCCTGCCAGGTCTGCCACCGCGACTCGGCCGGGGAACTGGTCGAGCGCGTGCACATCATCCAGGACCGCACCGCGGCCCTCATGGGCCGCGCCCTGGACGCCGTCGTGGCCCTGATCAACGAGACCGAGGCCGCCATGGCCGCCGGCGCCACCGACGACCAGTTGGCCGAGGCCCGCGGTTTCCAGAAGAAGGCCCAGTGGCGCGTCGACTTCATCAACGCCGAGAACTCGATGGGCTTCCACGCCCCCCAGGAAGCCGCCCGCATCCTGGGCGAGGCGATCGACTACGCGCAGCAGGGGCGGCTGAGCCTGGCGAACCTGGGACCGGTGGCGGCCAAGTAGTCGCGACAGCCGCGACGCCGGGCCGCCGCCGAACAGCTTGCCGCCCCCCCGGCCGGCCGCTATCCTGGCCCCTCGAGCAACCCGCCGCCCGCCGGCTGCGTATCAGGATCTTGGTCACATCATCCCCAACCAGACCTCCGGAGGCCTCGCCCCATGCTCCAGGTCCAGAACCTCACCAAGACGTTCGGCGAGATCCGCGCCGTCGACGGCGTCAGCTTCGGCGTCGAGGCGGGCCGCATCTTCGGCCTGCTCGGCCCCAACGGCGCCGGCAAGACCACCACCATCGCCATGATCGCCGGCCTGATCCCGCCCGCCTCGGGCAGCGTGCACGTCGACGGCCTCGACCTCGCCGCCCGACCCGCGGACGTCAAGCGGCGCCTTGGCGTGGTGCCGCAGGAGATCGCCCTCTACGAGGATCTCACCGCGCGCGAGAACCTCGACTTCTGGGGCGGCATCTACGGTTTGCGGGGCAAGGCGCTGGCCGCGCGGCGCGACGCGCTGCTCGACCTGGTGGGCCTGGCCGACCGCGCCCGCGAGCCGGTGCGCAACTACTCCGGCGGCATGAAGCGTCGGCTGAACCTGGCCCTGGGCCTGGTGCACAAGCCGACGCTGATCCTGCTCGACGAGCCGACGGTGGGCATCGATCCCCAGGCCCGCATCAACCTGCTGGACGTCGTGCGCGGGCTGGCCCGCGACGGCGCGGCCGTCCTCTACACCACGCACTACCTCGAGGAAGCGGAGAACCTCTGCGACGAACTGGCCATCATGGACCACGGCACGATCCACGCCCAGGGCACCGTCGAGTCGCTCAAGGCCGAGCTCGGCGAGGGCAGCGTGCTCACCCTGCAGGGCGCCTTCAGCCGGGAGGACGTGGCCGCCGCGGTGGAGCGCAGCACCGGGCTGCGGGCGCTCGAACTGGACGACGGCCGGGCGCTGCTGAACGTACCGCGCGGCCGGGCCGGGGTCGGCGCCGCCCTCGAGGCGATCTACACCAGCGGCCTGCACCTGACCGACGTGACGGTCAAGGAGCCCAACCTCGAGGACCTGTTCCTGAAGCTCACCGGCCGCGAGCTGCGGGACTAGGGGAGGCGCCGACATGTTCTGGGCCCTGATCCGCAAGGACCTGGTGCGCCGCCGGCGCAGCCCGGCCAGCACGCTGGTGATGCTGGCGTTCCCGTTCATGATGGCCGGCCTCATCGGCTCGGTCAGCGGCGGCAGCGGCGGCGAGCCGGAGTTCACCCTGAAGGTCTTCCTGCTCGACCGCGAGGACGGCGTGCTGGGCGGCTTCCTGGCCGGCGCGAGCCAGCGACGGGACGACGGCAACAACCTCGAGATCGTCCCGGTGGGCGAGGAGGGGTTCGCGCGCATGGAGAAGGGCGAGGCGTCGGCGATGCTGGTCATCCCCGAGCGGTTCTCCGACCGCCTGCTCGACGGCGAGGACGTGGCCCTCCAGCTGGTGCTCAACCCCGCCGAGAGCATCAAGCCCGAGATCGCCCGGCAGGGCGCCGAGGTCATCGCCACCTACCTCGACGTGCTGGTCAAGTCGGCCGGCGACCGGCTCGGCCACGTGCGCGACCTGCTGGACGCCGACCGGATGCCGCCGTTGGCGGTGGTCACGGCCATCACCGGGGAGCTCTACGGCGAGATGGTTCGCGCCGAGCCGATCCTCTTCCCGCCCGTGGTGCGCGTGGTCCGCGACAAGGAGGCCGGCGGGAAGAGCGAGCAGGCCAACGTATTCGGCTACGTGCTGGTCATGGTCAGCGTGATGAGCGTGATCTTCGTGGCGATCCGCGCGGTGACCGACCTCTACGAGGACCAGCGCACGGGGATGCTGCGGCGGCAGCTCGCCACGCCCCTGACCGTCAGCCGCCTGGTGGCCGCGAAGTGCGTCTTCGCCGCCCTGTTCGGCGCGGCGGTGATGGCCATCCTGCTGGTGGCCGGCGCCTTCTTCGGCTGGTTCGGCAGCGGCGTACCGGTGGGTTCGGTCCTGCTGCACGCGGTGGCCTTCGCCCTGGCGGCCGCCGGCCTGATCACCGTGCTGGTGGCGCTGGTGCGCACCGAGAAGCAGGCGGGCATCCTGAGCTGGGTCGTGGTCATGGCGATGAGCGTGCTCGGCGGCAGCATGTTCCCCCTGGAGCTGATTCCCGAGGCGATCCAGCGGTTCAGCCGCTTCACCCTCAACTACTGGGCCATCGAGGGCTTCCTGGACCTGATGGTGCGCGGACGCGGCGCCACCGCCGCCCTGCCGGCCACCGCCCTGCTCACGGGCGTCGGCCTGGCGCTGCTGGTCATCGGCCAGCACCTGATGAAGCGCCGGCTGCGGGAGGCATTGCGATGAGGAGCCTGTGGCACGTGGCCGCCCACGACCTGCGCCAGCATCTGTCCGAGCGCGCGAACATCTTCTTCCTGTTCCTGATGCCCCTGGGCTTCGTGTTCTTCTTCTCCCTGGTCAACAGCGGCGGCGGCGGCAGCGACGTCGCGGTGAGCCTGCCGGTGATCGACCGCGACGGCGATTTCCTCAGCGAGGGCTTCATCGCCCAGCTCACCGCCGAGCGGTTCCAGAGCCCCGTCTACACGGCCGCGGCCGCCGAGACCACCACGTTCACCGCGCGCCACGTCGACATCCCCGAGGGCTTCACCGCGCGGGTGCTGGGCACCGAGCCGACCGACATCACCCTGCGCGCGACCGCGACCAGCAACACCGACTACGACCTGGCCGCCGGCGTGCGCCTGCACCTGGCCCAGGTGCGCTTCCTGAGCAACCTGTGGCGCTGGTCCAGCGAGCGCGGCGACCCGCCCCTGGGGCCGTCCCTGTCCCCTGCCGACGTCGACGCCGCCTCGCGGCAACGCTTCCTCGACCTGGTCGCCGAGCCCAGCCGCGTCACCGTTACGGCCGAGAACGCCGGGACGGGCCGGCCGGTGCCGCGCGGCGCGCGCCAGAGCATCCCCGGCGTGCTGGTGATGTTCGTGGTAATGACCGTGCTGATCGGCGGCAGCGAGTCGCTGACGCGCGAGAAGCTCCAGGGCACCCTGCGCCGCCTGGCCACCACGCCCCTGTCGGCGCGGCAGGTGCTGCTCGGCAAGACCCTCGGCCTGACGCTGCTGGGAATCACGCAGGCGGCGGTGCTGATCGTGGCCACCGAGGTGCTCGGACGCTTCGGCGTGGCGGGCACGGACTTCCTGTGGACGCCGTTCCTGGTCGGCGTCCTGCCGGTGCTGCTGGCCTATTGCTTCTGCGTCGCGGCCCTGGGCCTGTTGATCAGCGGCCTGCTGCGCACGCCGCAACAGGCCGAGAGCCTGGCCTGGCTCTTCGGGTTGGCACTCTCGGCGCTGGGCGGCTCCTGGTGGCCGCTGGAGATCATGCCCGACGGCATGCGCATCGTCGGCCAGCTGTTGCCCACCGGCTGGGCGATGACGGGCCTGCACAACGTGATCACCTACGGCCAGGGCCTGGCCGGCGCCGTGGTGCCGACGGTCATGCTGCTGCTCATTGGCGGGCTGTTCTGGCTGGTGGGATCGCGGACGCTGCGGGTCACGTGACGCGGGCCGGGAACGTTCCCTTGCGGGTTCCGCCGCCCTAGATCCCCGACCCGGGGCCCGGTCTGCGCCCGGTCTTCCTCCTGCGGATCGAGAACCCGAAGTGGTCGATGGCCGGCCCCAGCGGGAAGTAGTGCCCCAGGCCGTAGGCGATCAGCCCCGCCCGGTCGACCCGGAACTTCCCCTCGGCGTCGATCAGCTCGGCCGTGACCTGGACCGCGACGACCCGGGCGAGGAAGAGGTGGTGGCTGCCCAGCTCCAGGCGTCGGGTCACCCGGCATTCGATGTTGACCGGGCACTCGGCGATGATGGGGCAGGCCACCTGGCCGGCCGGGGCGGCGGTCAGGCCGCACTCGGCGAACTTGTCGTGCTCGCGCCCGGAGACAACGCCGCACCAGTCGGTGATCCTGGTCTGGGCGACCGAGGGCAGGTTGACCACGAACTCCCCGCCGGCGGTGATGACGTCATAGGAATGCCGTTCCGGCCGCACGGAGATCGAGAGCAGGGGCGGATCGCTGCAGACGGTGCCGGTCCAGGCGATGGTGATGATGTTGGGCCGGTAGTCCGCCGTGCCGCCGCAGCTGACCAGCACCACAGGCACGGGGGCCAGGACGTTGCCCGGCTTCCAGGATTCCTTGGCGATGGGCCCGGTGGCCGGTTTGGTTTCGGCGTGCGGGGACCGGGACGGTTTCTTCTTGTTCATGGTCGGGTCATTGTGCGGGGTCGGGCTGTCCGGCGCAACAGGGCGAACAGGAATTTCGACGGGCTCTTCGCACCCGCCACCTTCCCCCCCGCGAATCCCTCGGCACCGAGCGCACGAACGACCTCCTGCGCGGCACCCCCCCGATCGCCGCGACGAGCGCCGGGGGCGCGGCGTGCGGCCTCGGTTGCTCCGCCCTAGGTTATGCGGGTAACGGGCCTGAACGCCGCCGGCCGCGCGCCGGCGGCCAGCGGAAGGAGGCTTGACCATGGCCAAGGAACGCAAGATCGGCATCCTGGTGGAGGATCACTACGAGGAGCTCGAGCTCTGGTACCCCTACCACCGGCTGCGCGAGGCCGGCTGGGAGCCGGTTCTCGTCGGACCGCAGAAGAAGACCTACCACGGCAAGAAGGGCAGCTATCCCGCCACGGCCGACACCACCACCGCCGACGTGGACGCCTCGCGGCTCGCGGCGCTGGTCGTGCCCGGCGGCTACGCCCCGGACCTGATGCGCCGGGACCCGGCCCTGCTCGCGCTGGTCGCGGCCATGGACCGCGCCGGTCGGCCCGTGGCCGCCATCTGCCACGCCGGCTGGGTGCTGATCAGCGCGGGCATCGTGAAGGGACGCCGCGTCACCAGCTTCGTCTCGATCCGCGACGACCTGGTGAACGCCGGCGCCGAGTGGACGGACGAGGAGGTCGTGGTCGACGGCAACCTCGTGACCTCGCGCCACCCCGGCGACCTGCCGGCCTTCACGACGGCGCTGCTGCGGTTGCTGGATTGAGACGGGAGCGGGGCGCCCCGCCGGCCCATGAAACCAAGACGACGCCACGAGGTTGAACTATCATGAGCATCTCGATATGATCCAGGCTGACCCACAAGCCCCGTCAGGGAGATCGCCATGAGTCCGTCCCTCAGGCTTATTCTCCGGTCAGCCGTCCTGTTGTCCATCACCGCCGGCTGCAGCGATGACGGCCCGGTGACGCCGCCCGCACCGGTGTCCGCCTGGCAGGAAGTCGATCTGGGCACACCCTACGCCGACTCCCGCCTGCAAGTGGTGGGCATCAACGGCGACCACGGCTGGGCCGGCGGGTGGGGTCGCGTGCACGGTGCGGACCAGGCGCCCGGGCCTTTCTTCTTCCGGATGCAGCCCGACGGGTCCTGGGTCCAGGATCCCTTCGGCGAGCTTCCCGCCCTGGCCGGATTCCTTCCCCGGGGCCTGGCCGTCGAGCCCGATGGCGGCATCGTCCTGGCCGGACTCGACTTCGGCAACATCGCCCTCCCCTGCATGGTCTACGACGCCCGCGGCGACCTGCACTTTTCCGTCGCCAGGGCTGGCTTCGGCCTGTGGACGCTGGACGGAGGAGGCACCTTCATGGTGGCCGGCGGATCCTCCCGCGGGGGCACCCTCTGGACCAGCGCCGCGCCCGGCCAGTGGCCCGCCGACGACCTGCCCTTGACCGGCAGCAACGACTCGGGCTTCCGCGACGTGCACGTGGTGGGCGATCGCGCCGTGGCCTGCGGGTTCGACGACGGCGCCGACACCCTGCAGGTCATCCTGACCCGGACCGCGGGCACCGGCTGGTCCAAGGTGGATCTGGCCGGATCCGGCCTGAACCTCGACACCCTGCAGGCGGTGGCCATGACCGACGGGGGCGCCATCTTCGTCGGCGGCATCGAGGCCGCCGGCGGGCGCGAGGCCCAGGCTTTTCTTTCGCTGCGCGATGCGGCGGGCGAGTGGACGGCGATCGTCCTGCCCGAGCCCGTGGCTCTCGGCGGGATCAACGACATCCTGATCGCCGGCGACGGGAGCATCTACCTGGCCTGCAGCGGGGAACCGGGCCTCGATCCCGACGCGACCATCATCCATGCCACCGAATCCGGGGTGGTCCGGGAGCTGCCGCCGTTTCCCGGACAGATGCTCCAGCTGGCCGAGGCCCCCGGCGGGACGATCTACGCCGTCGGCGTCCGGCACGGCGTCGGCGAAGGGACCGCCGTCATGTTCCGGCGGGCGCCCTGAGCACGGGAACGGCCGGATGGGCCTCGCCTACTCGTCGCGGCGCAGCCGCACCGTCACGGTGCGCGGCTCGCCGAGGCGGACCAGTTCCACCGTGACCTCCTTGCCCTGGTTCGCGGCCACCAGTTCGAAGAACCGGTCGCGCTCGTAGACCACCTCGCCGGCGAAGCTGGTGATCACGTCGTCGCGCAGGAAATCGGCGAGGAAGGCCGGGGATCCCTTGATCACCGCGCGCACCAGCACGCCGCGATTCGACTGCAGTTCCCGGCGCTGCTCGGCCGAGAGTTCGCGCACCAGCACGCCGAAGACGGGCGGCTTCGACTTCGCCCAGTAGGTGGCGGCGTACTCGTAGTAGTCGGTGGTCTGCGGCACGTAGGCGGTCCGGAACTCGCCGGCGATGGTGCGGGTCATCTCGCGGTCGTACCAGTAGCCGGAGTCGGGGCTCACCTGGACGTAGCCGCTCTCGGTGTAGCGCTCCTCGCGCGGCGGGATGTACTCGGATATCGGCACCGTCCGGGTGACGCTGTCGGCGTACTTCGAGGCCACCAGGACCGCCGCGGCGCCGATCTGCTCGGCCTGCTTGCGCGCGCCGCCCGGATCGACGTTGCTGCCCGAGAATCGCGAACGACCCAGCAGCAGGTAGCCGTTCTCCAGCATGCGCACCGCGTCCCCGCGCATGTCCTGCGAGGTGACGATCTCGACCGGTTCCGACGGCGGCAGCAGGCGCGAGGCCTCGCCGCTCGGCCAGCGCTCGAGGGTGCTCTCGAAATGGTCGCGGTAGGGGTTGCCGCAGCCGGCAAGGGCGAGCAGGAGCACGGTCAGGGCGATACGGCGCGGCATGGCGAACCTCCTGCGTCAAGCCAGCGGTCGGGATGTCCTGCCTGCCTTCAACAAAGCCGAGATCCCGCTGTCCCGCCTCCGGGAAATCGTTTGCGCGTACCCGACGTGGAGGTCGCCGGTGCAGAGGCCCTGCCGGTCGGTGCCCACCGCGATGGTGCGGCAGCCGGCGGCCATGTTGAAGGACTGGCCGAATCCCCGGCAGTTGGTCGGGTTCCCGCAACGGCGCTCCGTGCCGTCGGTCTCGCTGAGGAACTGCACGCAGCCGCTCTCGGCCTCCAGGCCCACCAGGACGCCGATCCTGCCGGTCTGCGCGGGCGCGGCGAGGGTGAAGCCCACCTTGCTCCCGGAGATGCCGTTGCCGTTGAAGATCCACCGGGCGACGGATGCGCAGCGCAGCCAATCCTCCGGATATGCGGACCCTGGGCGGGCAGCGCGCAAACAAAGGTGGGCGGTGCAGGCGGGGTGCGACCCCGGTGCTCCTGCACGCCGGTGGCTTTCCTGTCCGGATCGACTCAGTGACCCTGATGATCCTCGGGGGCCTTGGTAGCCGACTCGCCGGCCGGACCGGTCTTGATGATCACGGCGTCGATGGCGTGGATCACGCCGTTGGCGGCGACGATGTCCGTCCTGACCACCTTGGCGCCTTCGACCAGCACGAGGCCGTCGCCGACGTTGGCGATACCCAGGACCTGGCCGCTGACCGCCGTGGCCTTCATGGTGATGATGTCGGCCGACATGAGGACGCCCGGCACGACGTGGTCGGCGAGGATGCCGGCCAGTTGCACCTTGTTCGCCGGCTTGAGCAGGTCGTCGAGCACACCCTCCGGCAGCTTGGCGAATGCCTCGTCGGTGGGGGCGAAGACGGTGAACGGACCCTTGCCCCGGAGCTTTTCCGTCAGGCCGGCGGCCTCGACGGCGGCGGTGAACGTCCTGAAGCCGCCGTCGGCGGCGGCCACCCCGAGGATGTCGCCGCTGCCGGCGGGCTTGGCGGTCGGGGCGGGGTGCTCGGTCCTGGTCGGGTGTTCCTGGGCCACGCCGGCGGTGACGGTGGCGGCAGCGACGAGCAGGACCGCGATGGCAGGCAGTCGACGGGTCTTCATCCTGGTCTCCCGGGGGATCGTGTTGGGCGGTGGCAGGTGACACCTACGGTAGTGCAGGGCAGGAATCCCCGCAACGGGACGCCTCCGGGCCCGACGGTGGCGAACTGGCCGCCACGGCCAGGGCCTACCTGGCGAAGCACCCACGCAACCGCTCGTCCTGGTCGATCATCGCCGCGACCTCCGGTGCGGAGTCGCGGGTCGACAGGATCGTATAGCGCCGGGGATCGAGGCCGGGCGCCATCGCGACGGCCTCGAGCCACTCCGCGCGGGAGAACGGATCGTGGCGGATGCCGTCCCAGAAGCCGGTGCGGTCGAGCGCCCCGGCGATGCGTGAGGTGCCCTCGCCCTGCAGGCGGCTGACCAGGTAGGTGGCCATGCCGACCTGCAGACCGTGCAGGCGGGGCCGCTCGCTGATCGCATCGAGGGCGTGGGAGATCAGATGTTCCGAGCCGCTGGCCGGCCGCGACGAACCGCAGACCGCCATCGCGATGCCGTTGAGCATCAGGGCGGTCGCCAGCAGGCGCAGGCCCTCATGGTCGCGCTCGGGGCGGGACAGGAACTGCGATACCGTCGCATCGGAGAGCAAGGCCGCAAAATCGTCGACCGGCTCGCCGAGCGCATGGTAGGCGAGCTTCCAGTCGCGGACCGCGGTCACCTTGGCCACCAGATCGCCCACGCCCGACCACCACAGCACCGACGGCGCGCCTTCGACGACCGCGGTGTCGACCACCACGGCGAACGGCAGCGCCGCCGGCAGGGAACGCCGCTTGCCCTGCAGCGTCAGGCTCGACCGCGGCGAACAGAAGCCGTCGTTGGACAGCGAGGTCGGCACCGCGTACATCGGCTTGCCCGCCAGGAAGGCCGCGTACTTGGCCACGTCCAGGGCCTTGCCGCCGCCGAGGCCGACCACCGCGTCGAGGTCCCGCGGCAGGTGCGCCACCAGCCCGGCGGCGGCCTCGAAGCTCGCCTCTTCGGCCTCGATGTTGACGACGCGCTCGGCGCCCTCGGCGTGCAGAACCTGCTCGGCCCGCGCGACGATCGGCGCCGGCAGGCCCTCGCTGGCGATCAGCGCCACCTGCCGGTGGTCGTGGCGGGCGGCGTAGATTCCCAGGCGGTCGAGCGCGCCCGGCTTGATCCGCACGAAGGTCGGGATGCCTACCGCCGTCCGCCATCCACTCATGGCTGGGCCCCGTCGGCCAGGATCTCCGCGATGTAGAAATCGTGCCCGGTGAGGGTGCCGTCGAAGTCGGTCACCGGGACGGGGTGCTGGTTCGTGGACGTCATGTGTGCCGGGTCCTCGGGTCAAGGGTTGCCGGGGCGCACCCGGACGTCATGGCCGGAGCCTGCGGAGGCCCGGATCTCCTCGTCACAACGTAGCAGGAAAGCAGACAGGTCGCGCTGATGCCGGGCCGGGGCCGCCGACGTCTGTCCGGAATGTCCTCGATTCGGGTTCGCGGCGAGGAGAACCGGGGCTTCGGGCGGCTCACGGAATTGACCGAAGCTGTTCATTTGTGGTAAAATGCGGGGTGTCGAGGGGATTGGGGGAGGGATGGGCGGTTGCTTTGCCTATCCGCCTGGGGGGTAGCAGCTGACTTGCAGCGATCCCCGCAGGGACCCGGGTTACCGGAGGCAAGGACCGAAAGGAAATGGCGATGAACGCGATCCTCAGACCGGCGCTCTGGCTGGCCATGCTCTTGATCCTGGCGAACGGCGCCCTGGCCCAGACGGCCACCAGGGTCTACTGGACCGGAAGCGGTGCGATCACCAGTGCAAACGTCGACGGATCAGATATCCGGACCGTGCTGAGCGGCTTGCCGAGCATCGTCGGGCTCTATGACATCGCCGTCGACTCGGGCCGGGGCAAGCTCTACTTCGCCCACAAGGAAGACTACATCATCGAACGCGTGAATCTCGACGGCACCGGGCGCGAAACCGTGCTCAGCGATGCATACCCCGTCGGCCTCGCGCTGGATGTGTCTGGCGAGAAGATCTACTGGACCGATTACACCTATAGCAATCCCCGCATCCGGCGCGCCAACTTCGACGGCACCGGTGTGGAGGACCTCCACAGCGCCAGCGCCGGCTGCGACCTCACGGGCATCGTCCTGGACCTCGCCGCAGGCCATCTCTACTGGGCCGAGCGCATGGACCAGCAGATCTGGCGTGGCAACCTCGATGGCACCGGCGCCACCATGATCCTGCAGTGCTGGGCCGGCATCGGCCATCCCTGGGATCTGGCGCTGGCCGGCGGTCGCCTCTACTGGACCGTCGGGGGCTCTTCTGGTAACGCCATCGTCTCGGCCGACACCGATGGTTCCAACGTGCAGACCCTGGTTTCGGACCTGCCCCTTGCGCCCCGCTCGCTGGCGTTCGACGCCTCCACCCAGCGGTTCTACTGGGTGAACTACAGCACTTCGGGGGATGGAACGGTGCAGCGCATCAACCTCGACGGCAGCGGCCTCGAGACCCTCGTAACCACCGGAATCCGCTACGGCTTCGGAATCGCCTTGGCATACGAGCAGCTCAGCGCCGCCCCCGGCACACCGCTGCCGATGGCTGGACTGGGCAACCGCCCCAACCCGTTCAACCCGAGCACGCTGATCAGCTTCGACCTGGCCCGGGGCCAGGTCGTCCAGCTCCGTGTCTTCGCACTGGACGGCGCGCTGCTGCGGACGCTACTGGACGAGCGGCGCGCGGCCGGCGCCAACGCCGTGAGCTGGGATGGCCGGGATGCCCTGGGCCGCACGTTGCCGTCGGGCGTGTACCTCTACCGGTTGACGAGCGAGCAGGGACAGTACTCGCGGCGGATGACCTTGATCCGTTGAGCTGAAGTCCGCCTTCAGGCCGTGAAGAGGCGGTCGGCATGCTGTGCAGGCTGACAATGAAGCACGGGCCCGGTCGCCCCGCCCCGGGGATGCGACAACCGGGCCCGAGCGCATCTACTTCAGCAACGTGATCCGGGTCTCCTCCAGCCCCGTCGCATCCGTCAACCGCACCCGGTACACGCCGCTGGAGACCTTGCGCCCGGCATCGTCGTCGCCGAGCCAGACCACGGCGTCGTTGCCGCCGTCGTGGTGCCCGTCGAGCAGCGTGCGCACCAGTTGCCCCCGCAGGTCGAACACCTGCAGCAGCACCCGGCCGTCCCGGGGCACCGCGTAGCTGATGGTCACCTGCGGATTGAACGGGTTCGGACCCGCCCGCAGCTGCAGCGCCGACGGCCGCATCAGGTCCAGGTCGACCCGGTCGAGCTCGAGCGTGCCGCCGGCAGCCGCGCCGGCCAGCCGGTACTCGCGCGGCCAGCCCACCGGGTCGGTGTCGCGCAGGCGATAGAAGCTGTGGGAGCCGTTCGTGCCCGCCGGCTGCAGCTGGTCGCGCCGCCAGCGGCGCGCGCTTACGCCGGGGCCTGCGGCACGCACCACCGCCAGCTCGGCCTCCGCCGGCAGGTTGGTCTCCAGCAGCAGCTCGGCGCCGCCGTCCACCACCTCGGCCATGATCCGGCCCGTCCAGGCGGCCACCGGGACGTCCTCCTGCAGCAGCCAGTGGGCGACGTATTCCGCGCCGTTGGACGGGTCGCCGTCCCGATCGTAGGCGATGCCGCGGTAGGCGGCCACCGCCTCGGCGGCGTTGGCGATCATGCCGTCGAGGCCCGCGCCCAGCACCAGGGCGACCTGGTAGCGGAGCGACTGGCCCGGGGCCAGGCTCGTGAACGGTCCACTGGCCGTCAGCACCCGGTAGTCGGACTGGCGGCCCGGCAGCACGTCGGAGTCCCAGTCGCCGGGACCGGCGCTAAGCAGTTGGTACCGCTCGGCGTCGTTGGTCGGATCGCCGCCCTGTTCGAACGCCGCATTGCCGGAGAAGTGCTGGAAGCTGGTGACCACGGGCTCCGCAGGGGCGCTCACGCCCGCCGGGTCGGTAGTGTGCCCGCACAGGACCCAGCCCACATAGCCGTCCAGGGGGAACCTCGAGTCCCCATCGTACATGTACGCGACCTGCACCGGCACCATGGTTCCGTTGGCGGCCTGGACCACCGTGGAGACGAAACCGGCGTAATCGTCCTCGGCGGCGCCGGGGTTGGCGCGGAATCCGATGTCGAAGTCCGAGAACATGCCCAGGTAGACGTCCTCGATCGCGATGAGACCCACGTTGGTGATGGTGAAGTCGTAGCCGATGAAGTCCTCGGCCAGGGGACTGCTCCACTGGATCGACTGCTGGACGACTTCGATATGGAGAGGCGTGTGGTCGGGCCGGACCTCGACCAAGGCCGGCTCGAGATCGTTGTAGGTACACACGAAATGCTGGTCGCCGTAGGCGGCGAAGTCCTCGTCCACCAGGGTGTCGCCGTCGTCGTCGCGTCCGTTGAGGATCTCCTCGTCCTCCGGTCCGTCGGCATCGTCGTCGGCGTCGGGCCAGGGGTATCGGTTGCCGCCTGGAGCGCCCATGGCGGTGGCATGGATGGTGTCTTCCGGCGCCGGGGTGGGCAGGAACTCGCTCGAGAAGCCGCCGGTGGTGACCCGGGTCTCGCCCAGGACGCTGCCGCCGACCCATATTCCGGCGGCCCAGAGATAATTGTGGCCGGAGTGGATGGGCCAGTCGGCCGACGGCGAGTCCGAGTAGGTTGTGGGTGCCGACGGTGCGCTGCCGATCAGCCCCCAGTTCGAGACATGGTGCCAGATCAGGCCCACATCGTGGACCACGTGGCCGTCGGTCACGGCGACCTTGTCCGCGGGTGCCGGGTTGTCCGCGGGCGCGGCCCCGGTCAGGATGAGGAATGTCAGGAACAGCAGGACAAAGAGATAGCGTCGGGTCTTCATGGTCCCCTCGAGTGATGCCCCTTCGTGGTTGCCCCTGTGATCGCAGTGACCATACGGAATCGGGGCCGGAAGTGCAAACGGGCCGGGAACCCGCCCTGCCGCGGATTGCGGATTGCGCGATGGGCCGTGTCCCTGGCAACCCCGACCGCCTGCGGGCCCGCCGTCATCGGAACGGCCCCGGCGCGATCGGGCACCGCGTACCACGCTGCGACCACGGGCACGGAAGTTGGTCCGCGTGGGGGCGGAGCGGTCTTCGTCCGGCGCTCCGTGTTCAAGGAGATCGTGATGCGCTGGCTCTGCTGGTTCATGCTCATGGTGGTCGCCGCCGTCCCGGAACTGGTCCGTGCCGACGAGGGGCCCCGCCGCATGCGGAGGGTGGAGTCGGGCCCCGCGCGCCCCGCGCCGGTGGAGCAGCCGCAGGCGGC
>JACZKN010000361.1 GCA_014859985.1 Candidatus Krumholzibacteriia bacterium
GCGCTGCTCGATTCGCTGCAGGCGCTGGTCGAAGCGGCCCCCTCGCCCAGCCCCGACCTGCGGGCCAGGATCGCGGCGGCCCGCTGACGCGCCGCGCTACCGCAGGAGCGTGATGCGTTGCGCGGGCGCCGTCCCGCCCGACCCCGTCAACCGCACCAGGTAGACGCCGCTGGCCAGTTCGCCGCCGTCGAGGATCACCTCATGCGCCCCCGCCGGCCGCGGGCCGGCCAGAAGTTCCCGCACCAGCCGGCCCCGCAGGTCGTGCAGCGCCAGGCGGACGTACCCCCCGCGGGGCAGCTCGAAGCGGATGGTCGTGCGCGGGTTGAAGGGGTTGGGCACCGCCGGGTGCAACACGGCGACGGCCGGCGTGACGTCACCGCTGGAGCTCGTGGCCGGAGCGCTGCCGAAAGCCAGCCCGTCCAGGTGGACGCCGTCGGTGTTCGACTGCACGTCGATCACCGCCGAGCGGATCACCGGCGCTCCGGCGTCGTAGCCGGAAAAGCGCACGATCTGGTGGTACTGCACGGGGGGCGGACCGTCACTGACGACCTCGGCGACGAGATTGCCCGTACCCTGCGGCCCATCGAAGAGCCGCAGGCGGTCCGCTGTCGTCAGCGGCGCCCCGTTGCTCTGGCAGGTGCTCATGCCGAAGGAGGTCAGCGGCTGGTCGAAATCCAGCAGCAGGTCCCAGCCCACCGTGGCGCGGCCCTGGTACCGGCCGTTCCAGTCCCCGGGATTGACCAGCGGTGCGATGGGATCCAGCCGCCAGGTCGCACCCAGATCCCAGGAAAAGGTGCCTGTGTAGAAAGGCTGATCGGTGTAAGGCGCCGGCCGCAGCGGGTAGCAGCGCGACGTAACCGTGACTGCGCCGCCGTCGCACAGGGTCACCGTGAACGGCAGGAACGGGTCGCCCGACGAAGCCGGCGCTGGCAGGTCGACGAAGACCGCGCAGGGCAGGTCGCCGTAGACGGAGGTCGGCTGGGCCGCCGCGGGGCCCGCCGCGGCCATCAGCGCCGCCGCGAGCGCGGACAGCCGGAAAGACCCGGCCGGCGGGGTGTGGCGAAGTCTCGGCATCGGCATCGCAAGGCTCCTTGTTCGTGGTTACACTCATGCAGGATCAGCTGCCGGCGGACCGACCGGCCCGCGCCCGAGGCTGCGCCGTCCCGCCTACTTCAGCAACGTCAACCGCAGGCTGGCCGTGCGACCGCCCGCCTCGAGCCGGTAGTAGTAGACCCCCGCGGCCGCCGGCTGGCCCGTGTCGTGGCTGCCGTCCCACACCACCTGGTGGGAGCCGGCGGCCAGCAGGCCGCCGTCGTGCAGCGTGCGCACCAGCCGGCCCGCCACGTCGTAGACCCGCAGCCGCACCGGGCCCGGGCGGTCCAGGCTGAAGCCGATCACCGTGCGCGGGTTGAACGGGTTCGGCACGTTCTGCGCCAGCCCGAACACCGCGGTCTGCGCGCCCGGCACGCCCGACACCGCCGTCGGCGCCGCCGCGTCGCTCTCGTTGCCCGCGAAGTCCACCGCCGTCACCTTGTAGTGCGCGCCGTAGCCGGCCGCCGCGTCGGTCCAGCCGGTGCCCGTCGTCCGGTGGATCAGGTTGCCGGGTCCGGGCGTGAAGTCGGGGCCGGTCCCGCGGTACACGTTGAAGTAGCGCAGGTCGGCGTCGGCCGATTCCAGCCAGCTGAGGGCGTTGCCGCTCCCGCCGTACGCCACCGCCACCTGCTGCGGCACGTTCGGCGCCAGGTTGTCGACCGAGACGCCCGCCAGGACCAGCGAGTCATGGTTCTGGCCGACGGTCGTCGTGCGCGCGCGCACCAGGTAGGTGGTCGCGTAGTCACCGGCCTCGACCGAAGCGTCGGCCAGGGAGGGAACGATCACCGAATAGGTGTCCTCGCCGTCGGCCGCATACAGGCCCAGGTAGTCCCAGTCGCCGGGCGGCAGGCTCTTGGCCTCTTCCGCCGACGGCGGGTTCAGCGCCTTCGTCCCCAGCAGCGGGTCCACCAGGCGGTACACCGCGTAACCCAGCAGCGGCTGCGGGCTGGCGGCGCGGTCGTAGCCGCTGCGGCGCCACTGCAGGCGCAGTTGGCGGCCCTGGTCGTTGGGCACGTCGGTCACGGCGGTGATGACGGGGCGTTCGAAAAGGAACTCGAAGCCGAGGTCGCTGATCACGGGCGATCGGCCGTCCGCACCCAGCGCCAACGCCACGTTCCACGACCAGTCACCCGGGGCACCGTCATCGTCGTACTGCCACGGCGCGGGCGCCCCGTCGCCGGCCGGCTGCAGGTCCCACCAAGCGCCGTCCCCGACGAATGTCCACGTGATCGCGTCCGGATCCCCGGTGTAGACGGCGGATGCGCGCATGCCGACGATGCCCGCGTGCTCCTGCGGGACGATCTCCGCGTAGTTGGACGCCGGCTGCCAGGCGTGCGTGGCGAACTGGCGTCCCTCCAGCTGCGTCGCATTGACGCTGATCCAGGCTTGCGTCGTGCCGAAGGCCAGCTTGATCGAACCGGAGCCGCTGCCGGTCTCCAGCGACTGCACCAACTGGATGCCGGCGGCGGGGTTGCCGATGTCCAGCACGCGCAGGGCACGGTAGTAGTAGTCCTCGACCACGGCCCGGTCGCCCACGACCTCCATGTCGAACATGCTCCCGGCGATGGGGTAGTTGCCCAGGAGCGCGGGCGCCGCACCGGCAGTGTCGTACACCAGCAGGCCCATCCCGTCACAGGTGGCCACCACGCGATCGCCGACGATCGCCACGGTGCGCACGGCGTCATCCGTCGGGAACGACGCGAGCACGGCCGGCACCGCCGGGTTCGAGACGTCGTACACGTGGACATACCCGAGCGTGCCGACGCAAGCGCGGTCACCCTGCAGGTCCAGGGCGACGACGGTGGTGAGACCTATCGGGATGGTCAGGGTACCCAACTGCGGGATGGTCCCGTACGGATCCTGCAGGTCCCAGAGCTGCAGACCGCCGTGGCTCGTCAAGGCCCGCCAGTCGTCGACGGCCAGCCGACCGCCGGTGATGCCGGGAACTGAACCCATGGCCGCAGGCGACGAACGATCCGTCACATCCATGACGACCAGGCCTTCGCTGTCGGATTGGTACACCAGCCGATCGCCCGTCAGGTCGACGGTCCTCAGGTTGCCGGCTCCGAAGTCCGCTACGACGAATGGCGCCGCCGGATCCGCCACGTCGACCAGCTTGCCGCCGCCGGTCGTCGCGACGGCCAGCAGGTCCCCGCTCCGGTGCAGGTCGGTGATCGACGTGCCGGCGAACGTAAGGCTCGAGGTGCGGGTGAACGAAGCCGGAACCACCAGCTCCACCGCCATCACGCTGTTGCCCGCCAGGAAGGCGTGGCGACCGCTGACGACCAGGTCCCGGACGGCCGAGCCGGTCGCGATGGCTCCCGCCGGCTGCGGCTGGCCGCCGAACGGCAGGTGCCAGCGCTCCAGACGCGTGGCGCCGGCGGCGTAGACGAAGTCCGCGTCCGCGCGCACGGCGGTGCAGGCGTCGATCGTCGGCAGGGTCGCGACCAGCTGCGGCGACGCCGGGTCGCCGATGTCGTAGACGAGCAGCTGCGCCGCGGCCGTGGTGACGAAGGCGCGGTTGCCGAGCACGGATACCGCCAGCACGGGCGCCGCGGTCGCGACCGTCGCCGTCGGCCAGGGCATCGCCGTCGTCATGGCGGTCATGACCGTGAACCCGGCGGCGCCCAGCCCGACGACGGTCACGTTGCCGTCGCGTGCGATGCGGTTCGGCGTTCCCCCCAGCGGGAACGACTCGACCAGCGCCGGCGCGGCGGGGTTGGCCAGGCTGACCTGGTGCAGGGAGCCGACCCCGTCCACGACATAGGCGACACGCCCGGTCAGCGCCACGTCCACCGCCGCCGGCAGCAGCAGCGAACCCGACAGAGCCGGTACAGCGGGATTGCGTGCGTCGAGAACGCGCAGGCCGGCCGCCCCCATCGCGACCACCACCTGTCCGTCGTCCGCGGCCACAGCCCGGGCACCGGTGCCCAGATAAAGGCGCCCGAGCAGCGGCAGCTGCGCCGGGCGGCCGCCATCCAGGCAGAACAGCTCGCGCCCGTCCAGGGCGAACACGACGCGGCCATCGACGGCCACATCCCTGTCCGCGCCTCCGCCGAAGGCGTACGAGCCCACCTGGGCCATCACCAGCGGCGGCAGCGAGAGCGTGCCGGCTCTCGTGTTCCAGTCGGCCGTCACGAGGCCCGCCTGCGTCAGGTCCTCGAAGCTGGTGCTCCAGGAGAACGGCTCCCCTTGCCCGGCCGCCGCGGCGGCCTGCAACAGCGCCCCCGCAACCAGGGCGCTCACGATCCGCGTGTCGATCTTCACTGGGATTCCCTCTCGTCCGGCGGTATGGCCCCACGGTCCGCCGGGAGGGCGGCCGGTGCTCCTGCTTGCCGGCAGACGCGACGGCAGGGGACCGAACCCGACAACGGGCGAAGCGGATTTTCCCCGGAACGGGCGCCCGCGGGGCAGGACCATTGAAGCGGGCCATCCCTTGTGATATCATATGTTGTTACTGGGATAATTTCTCGACCCCCCGCGCCCGACCGGATCTTCCGCTCGGGCGGACGACTTGCGAAGGGATCCTGCACCATGATCAAGCTGCTGCTGCCGCTCACCGTCTGCTGCTGCGCCGCCGCGCCCGCCGCCGCCGACCTGCTGCTCACCGAGGTCTTCTACGACTACGTCGGCGTGGACGACACCTACGAATGGGTCGAGATCCTCAACACCGGCGACGCTCCGGTCGACCTGACCGGGTACATCGTCGCCTGGGGCGGCACCGACTACGGCTACGGGACGGTCGTGCTCCAGGGACAGGTCGAGGCCTGCGGCGTCTTCGTCGTCGGCGGACCGGGCAGCACCGCGGGCAACGGCAATCCGGTCTTCGACCAGGCGGTCGACCTGAATCCCGACATCCAGAACGGCGGCACCCCGACCGACCCGACGGGTGCGGACGCGGTGGCGCTCTTCGCCCCCGGCGCGAACGTCCTGGCCGATGTCCCCCTGGACGCGGTCATCTACGGCGGGACCAACCCGAGCGGCCTGATCGACGAGACCGGCCAGGTCGGTGCCCCGGACGTGGAGGACGCGCCCAACGGCAGCACGGTCGCCCGGACCTCGGCCGCCGGCAGCTGGAGCATCAGGGAAGTGCCGGGCCCCAACAGCGTGGACTTCAGCTACGTGTGCGGCGGCACCGTGCCCACCAGGGACGGCAGCTGGGGCACCCTCAAGTCGTCCTACAGGTAAACGGGACGCGACCCCGGCATCAGTTGGCCCGGACTGTTCATGAAGATCCGGGCTAGCGGCCTGGTTCGTCGGCCTCTGCCGACCGGGTCCGGGCCAGCAGCCCGCGCACTTCCTCGAGCTCGGCTACCTGGTCCGGGCGATGCTCCGCGCGCAAGGCGAGGGCCTGCTCGAGGTGGCCGCGGGCCAGGTCCGGCCGGCCGGCCTCCAGCTGGAGTCTGCCGAGGATGACCAGGTTGGTGGCGATGGACGGGTGCTCCGGCGCGAGGGTCCGGGCCAGGATGGCCCGTGCGCGTTCGCCGGCGTCGACCGCCGCGTCGAGACGCCCGAGGTCGGCCAGGTCCTGGGCCACATGGTCCAACGCCATGGCGAAGGTCGGGTGCTCCGGACCGAGCGCGCCTTCCCAGATGCCCGCCGCCCGCTCGTGCACAGCCAGGGCGGCGGCGTGGTCGCCGGCGCGGCGATGCAGGTTCGCCAGCACGTTGAGGGTCTCCGCCACGTCGGCGTGGTCCGGGCCCAGGGCCGCCTCCTGGCTGGCCAGCGCCTCGGCGCACAGGGCGCGGGCCTCCTCCAGCTGACCGGTCTGCTCGTACAGCGACGCCAGCACGCCCAGGCTCCAGGCCAGGTCCGGATCGGTCGCTTCCAGGGCCCGGCGCTGCACCGCCACCACGTGCTCGAGGTGCCCGCGCGCCACTTCGAGGTTGCCGAGGTTCCACTCGGCGATCGCCAGGCTGGTCAGGTGGGAGGCATAGCGCGGATGGTCCTTGCCCACGCTCCCGGCGAGGATGGCCAGGGAGCGGGCGTAGAGGTCGCGTGCGGCCACGTACTCGCCCTGGTCGACCAGGAGATTCGCGTAACCCGTCAGGCTGACGGCCACCTCGGGATCGTCGGCACCGAACACCCGCTCCCGGATGGCCAACGCCGCGGCGTAGTGGTCGCGGGCCGCGGCGAAGTCCCCCAGCCGACGCAGCAGGCCGGCCAGGGCGTAGTGGCTGGTGGCGGTGCGGGCGTCGTTCTCGCCGTAGGCCTGGCGGCTCAGGACGACCGCCTGCTCCAGCAGCGGCCTCGCCTCCCGGTACAGGCCCAGCCCGCGGTAGGCCTGGCCCATGGTTCCCAGCAGGCGTCCCTGCAGGCGGGGCTGCCCCGCCAGGCCTGCGGCCAGGTCCGCGGCCGCCTGGTCCAGCAGCTCGCGCGCGGTCACCGCGTTGCCCCGGGCCTCGCCGGGGTCGGCGACGCGGAAGACC
>JACZKN010000362.1 GCA_014859985.1 Candidatus Krumholzibacteriia bacterium
TGTCAAGTTTCGCCCTCAAGTCCCCACCTGATTTCGCGTCATAGGTCCTCACCTGCCGATATTTAACAGCCGTTCCGGTCCTTCCCTGGGTGTTGAGTGTCAGTCCGCCTTCACCGCCAACTGAGGCTTTTGCCGGGCGCGGTAGCTGGCGCCGGTGATGGTGATCAGGTGCGCCCGGTGGGCCAGGCGGTCCAGGGCCGCCGAGGCCAGCAGGGGGTTGTCGGTGAACGCGTCCGGCCACTCGCTGTAGTCCCGGTTGCTGGTCACCAGCACCGAGCCCCGCTCATAGCGTTCGTTGATCACTTCGTAGAAGTCCTCCTGCTCCTGGCCGCGCAGGGGCTTCAGGCCGAAGTCGTCCAGGATCAGCAGATCCGGTCGCTGGAAGCTGCCGATCCGCCGGTCCCGCGTTCCGTCTGCGCGGCCGCCGTGGATCTGCGACAGCATCCGGCTGACCGATGTGAACTGCACGTGGTAGCCCCTGCGGCACGCCTCCTGGCCCAGGGCCTGGGCCAGATGGCTCTTGCCCACGCCGCTGGGGCCTACCATCAGCACCACCTCCTTGCGGTCCAGCCAGGCGCAGGTCGCCAGGTCCAGGACCTGTTGCCGGTTGACCGACGGGTTGAACGACCAGTCGTAGGCCTCGAGGGTCTTGTCCCCGGTGAACGCCGCCCGTCTGAGCCGCATCTGCAACTGCTTGTTCGCCCGGCGTTCGACCTCGTCCTCGAGCAGACGTTCGAGGAACTCGGTGTAGCTCTGCTTGTCGGCGATGGCCTGCTGGTTACGGATGTCCAGGGTCTCGAGGATGCCGCTCAGCCGGAGCGCCTTGAGCTTGGGGATCAGCTGGGGGTCGATCCTAGACATGGCGATCACCTCCGGCGGCCAGGAAGATCTCGCCGGCGGTCCGGGCGAACGCGGCCGGCCTAGGCGCTGTCGCCGGGGCGGCCAGGTCACTCCAGGGCTCGTCCTCCAGCCCACCCTGGAGGATCTTCCTGACGGTCCAGGACTTGGCCTCACCGAACGCCAGCGCCCTCAGGCAGGCCTTCTCCAGCCTTGCCGGGCCGTACTTCTGCTCCAGGCGCAGCACGCTCTGCACCCCGCGCAGCCGATCCACGGGCCGGTCACCGAGCATCGTCTCAACCAACTCGGCCACACCCGGGCCGATCTTCGCCGCCCGCTGGCGGCACACCTCGGGGGTGTTCTGCAGGTAGGCCACCTTCCCAGGCGGATAGTGGTCGAGGTTGGTGCGTCGGCAGCCGGCCTCGGCCCGCTGGTGGGTGACGATCCGTTCGTAGTCGTGGTAGATCACCACGTCCCGGTCGCTGACCCGCAGCCACAGCTGGCGGCCGATCAGCCGGCAAGGGGCGGAGTACCAGGCCCCGTCGACGACCACATGGCAGTCGCGGTGCAGCTTGGCCCGCCGCCACTGGCCCAACTCGAACGGCACCGTCGGCAGCGGCTGCAACTGGTCCCGCTCCACGTCCTGGAACCTGACCGCCGGCTGCCAGCCCGTGGTGCCGTGGCGGCGCAGTCCCGCCGTCTCCATCAGCCACCGCTGCAGCAGCCGGTCGGCGGTCGTGATGTCGACGAACTCGCGTCCGGCCAGGAAGTTGCGGCAGACGTAGTGGACCCCTGACTCTACCTTGCCCTTGTGCTGGGGAGTCCGGGGGCGGCACGGCGAGATCAGCAACCCGTAGTGCAGGGCCAGGTCCCGGTAACTGCGCTGGGCCACCGGGTCGGTCCAGCAGTCGCGCACCACGGCCGCCTTCAGGTTGTCCGGCACGATGCGCTCGGGCACCCCGCCGAACCAGGCGAACGCCTCGACGTGGCAACGCAGCCAGGTGGGGATCGTCTGGTCGAAGACCAGCTTGGCGAACATGTGACGGCTGTGCGAGAGCACCATTACGAAGACCCAGGCCTTGCGCTTGCGGCCGGTCTGCGGGTCAACCAGCAGGCCGGCGTACCCGAAGTCCACCTGGGCCTCGACTCCCGGAGCGGTCTCGACCCGGATGACGCCCTGGTCGCGGTCCGGCTCCAGATGCTTGATAAAGCGATAGACGCTGCTGTGGCTGCCGGCATAGCCGTGCTCGGCCACCAGGCGCTGGTGGATCACCTTGATCTCGACCTGCTTGCGCAGCAGATCCTCGATCACCTGGCGCCAGGGCTCGGCCTTGAAGATCGTGACCGGCGCCTCCGGTTCCGGTACAATGCAGTCTAGGAGCTTGTCCAGGGCCGAGACGTCCGCCAACGGCCCCTTCAACAGGCCGTGGGCCCGGGCCAGCTTGTAGTACTTGCGGACCGTCTTGGGGGCGCAACCCATATCGCGGGCGATCCCGCGCTGGGACTGTTGCAGGCGCAGCCTGCGGATGAGCTCGCGTACATCGAGAGTCATGAGTCTCCTTCCCGCCATCGGGGCTCCTTCCTGGCGTGGGTGGTACCAAGCCAGGAGGGTAGCATCTTGGTGGCGGGAAGGACCTTCCCGGCTTTTGGCCTCACTGCCGCAGTGGGGACCTATCGGGCGAAATCGGGTGAGGACCTATCGGCGAAACCGCTGGGGTACTATCGCGCGAATACTGACA